>CAYWUO010000130.1:0-6721 GCA_964461285.1 uncultured Pirellulales bacterium | reverse complement strand
ATATTTTCGGATATTCTAATTTTATATATGCCGGCAATTTATTCGGAAACAGACTTTCAAGCCGTTTGACCACCTTATCCAGATGTCCCCTTACGATAGCAACCTCGAATATCGCGAGTTTATCTTCGAAGCTTAGGTATCGCACCGTCGCGGGAATAAATGGCAAAACGAACGAGTTGGTCCGTATTATAAAATGGATACTCTGACCTTTGACTTTTGGACGCATTATTTCTGCCGGTAATAGTTTATTGCAGGTCAGGAATCCCACAAGCTCTTCGACACTGAAAGTTATTTTTGCCATAGCTGCATTTTACACGCTTGGCCGCGAAAAGGCACAAAAATTAACCACGCATTTATGTTGATTATTTTTTATTTTTTTTATTGAATTCCGGCTGAGATTATGGTACAATACCAAAAATGTTATTTTAGTAGGGCATATTCTCGCGTCTCTCAGGAATATCCTCTTAACAAAATGCGAGAGACAAATTTTATGGCCGTCTACAAGGCCGAAGGAGTTTTTACAGTGAGTACAGGTACAGTAAAATGGTTTAATGGGCAAAAAGGCTATGGATTTATCAGCCCCGATGATGGCGGTGAAGATTTGTTCGTACATCACTCGGAAATCAAGACTTCCGGTTACGCCAGTCTTGACGAAGGGCAGAAGGTTGATTTCGAGGTCGGACAGGGCAAAAAAGGCCCGTGTGCGACCAACGTCACACCTTCTTAATCTAAGCAGCACCTTGACAAACCAACGGGCTCCGCAAAAAGCGGAGCCCGTTTCATTTTATGTTCTTCTTCCCCCCTGCTGAAATGTCCAATTCATCTATTTATTTACGTCCGTTACCTTGAAGGAATCGAAGAATTTCGGACTTTTTTCATCGAGGACTTTTTTCGATTCACTTACAGTCATCACCTGGTAAAGACGGTTACCGATTATAATCACTCTTGCTCTGGTTATTGCTTTCTTTGATACTTTAATTTTAAACTCTCGTCCGAGATTGCCGTGAAAGTCAAAGGCCTTGTCATCTTCCAGAGTCCCTTTAACACTTTTCACTGCACCATCTCTGGCGCCATCCAGCATCTTGTTAATATTTGTATTCTCAAACATCTCCTTCGGGTAATCCACATATCCAACAACGAATCCTATCTCTTTTGATCCTGCTCGGTACATAATAAATTCAAGTTCACCCGCTGCTGTATCTATCTTTTTCGATACTTTCCTCGGCGGACCGGGAAATAAAACCCTGAATCTGCCTGGTTTACTATTGTATGCCTTGAATTCCTCTAACTCATCACCACCGCTCATAAAATATATTACCCATGAGGCTGCTATAAATACTATTGCAAAACCTATAATATACTTTATGGATTTCATATATCACTCTCCCTTGTGCTTCTCTCTTATCTCCACTGCCTTTTATCGTCTGTTCTCTATCCTCTTTTACAGAGCAGGCCGTTTAAGCACAGCTGTGACCATGTCTCCATAGTGTCCTGGACCTTTTCCAGTTCCTCCGGGGTCATAAAGCTCATTTGCGTTATCATTTGTTCCCGTTTGTTGACCTTTGGTTCATCCAGAACCCAGTGGTGTACTATTCCCAGGTGCACCCTTCCGACTTCGTTGGATTCGTCATTGAGTAGTGCAACAATGCGGTCACTATGACCAGTTTCTACGGATACTTCCTCTGCCACTTCACGCTCGACAGCGGTAAGATAGGTCTCGTAGAAATCGCTATTGAACAAAGGCATATCGTCAACGGGATTGATATGCCCGCCTATACCGATAGACCTCAGCCCCGTAAGCCGACCCTCACCTGCCCGCGTTCCCCTGACGTAGCTAAGGTATCTGCCCTCGCAGGACATAATCACGTAGGGAATGATTTGCTTATAAGAGGGGTCTTTTTCGACTTGAGGCCTCGGCATAAATCGCGGAACATCCTGAACAAATATCTTGTTGAGATATCGCTCGACGTCGAACGCCAGCCCATTGAAAATCCCTAACTGTTCAATGACCTTCCGCTCGACAACCAATACCTGTTCTTCAGCCATGTATTTCCTTTATTTTAGAAATTGGTTTTTTAAGTTCGCTAATTCTACTCGCATTTGCAGAAATCGAAAACATTAAACTTATTTGATAGTGGTTGCTGCTTAGATGGTAGTTGTTGTCTCGATATCTTAGTGGCATTTCCGAAAATATCTGAAAACTCTATACAATCTTGTTCCTGAATAGCCAGGTATCCGTGGTTAATCTTACGATTCACGGGTAACGAGCCACGAGTCACGCTTGTCTCGGCGTAGTTTTACGAAGCCGGAAGCGACTATTTTGCCGTAAGTCCTTATCACACAGGGGAATGTAAATATTATTGCTATAAGTATCTGCTATACAAAGATTTATATAAATTCGTCAACCAAATACGCAAATAGTTGCGCGCTAAAATCCGAAATTTTAAATTTTTTTTTATTTCTTTTCTTACAAGCACTTACGCCGATTGCTTCTATAAAAAATCGCCTGATTTTCGACTCATTTGTGCAAACCCATCCAATAGTAGAGGGCCGCATAAATTGGCCGCAAGTTAGAAGTCAGAAGTTTTATGTCTTCACGAAATACGCTTCACGCTTCACGAATCAAAGGAGTTGGGTCATTAAAGTCGATTTCTCAGTAACGATTCCCGATTGGTTGGCAAGGCCGGTCGTCTGGCTCGTCCTTTTGTATCGCCGTTTACGTTATGGCTATCCTTTTCGCAGGATTCCCCTGACTCGCGGCAAATTCGCAATTGTTGACCCGGAGGATTTCCCTCGTCTTGCAAGATACAAATGGCGCCTTTGCAACGGCAAGAACACCTTTTACGCCGAGCGCTCTGTCCGTTTATCTTATACCCGTTCCTCTCGCATCCTGATGCACCGCCAAATATTAAATCCATATAATTCACGAGTCACGGGTCACGGGCGACCGGCCACGAATCTCGTTATCGACCACATCAATCGCAATGGCCTGGACAATCGCAGGGCCAATCTTCGTTTTGCTACCATTGCTCAGAACGCCTGGAACTCGCGAAAGCGTAAGAATCGTTCCGGCTATAAAGGCGTATGGTTTGCCAAGGACAAAGGCCGGTTTCGCGCTGCTATATGGCACAATGGCAAGCGAGAGTATCTCGGCTATTTCGACTCTCCCATCTCCGCCGCAAAAGCTTACGACACAGCCGCCCGCAAGTATCATAAAGAATTCGCATCTCTAAACTTCCCGCACAATAAAAAATAATAAATCGTATAGGTCATTCTGAGCGAAGCGAAGAATCTCAATTCGAAATTCGACATTCATTATTCGATATTGCATATTCAATTAATCCCCCAATTAATCAATTAACTATCCTTTTCGTGCCTTAGCGTCTTCGTGGCTAATTTTGAACATTTGCTAATTTGAATTTCGATATTGTTTAGGATTTAGGATTTAGATATTAGGATTTTGCTCTTCTCTTCCTCCGTCCTCTGCTTGCCTCGGCGTCGAAGGAATCTGTGGTTAATCCCATTAGTATCCCGCAATTCCCGCCAAAGACAAGCCGATCTCGCCGCGCATTTTAACGTTTTGTCTTAAAAGAACCGCACCAAAGCCAACCAATACTGTCATAAAATAAACCGAATTAGCGTAAAAGTAAACTTATTTTAAGCTTCTCAAAAGGAGCGTTTTGTTTTATACTGTGGATAAATTCAGGTGCTTAGCTCTTTGCAAAGTCCCGGATAGTTATACAGTTTGACTGAAAGGAAACAATAAGATATGAGTTTTGAGAAGATGCCGGCACTGCGGATAGGGAATTGGGAAGTTGATATACCAATTGTCCAGGGAGGCATGGGGGTTGGAATCTCACTATCAGGTTTAGCTTCTGCGGTTGCAAATGCCGGCGGGATAGGTGTTATCAGCACTGCCGGGATTGGGATGTTTGAGCCGGACAACTTTACAAATTTTAAAGAATCAAACAAAAGAGCCTTGCGGAAAGAAATCCAAAAAGCAAAAGCCAGGACAGACGGGATTATCGGTGTAAATATAATGGTTGCACTTTCAGATTTCGACGATCTTGTGCAATGTTCAGTGGAAGAGGGAGCGAATTTGCTTTTTCTTGGGGCAGGCCTTCCAATAAGGCTTCCTGAGACATTGCCACTGGACAAATTAGGAGAACTGCCTACTAAATTTGTCCCTATCGTATCTTCCGCCAAGGCGACCAGGATTATATTTAGATCGTGGGCAAAACAGTTTGACCATATACCTGATGCAGTTGTTGTAGAAGGACCATTAGCCGGTGGACACCTCGGTTTCAAAAAAGAGCATATCGACAACCCCGACTATGCGCTGGAAAAATTACTGCCGGAAGTAATCACCGCGATAAAACCCTACGAAGAGCAATTCAACAGAAACATTCCTGTAATCGCTGCTGGAGGGATATTTACAGGTGCAGACATTCATAAGTTTATGCAGTTAGGTGCTCAGGGTGTGAAGATGGGAACCAGGTTTGTTGCAACTCATGAATGTGACGCATCTCAGGAATTTAAGGATGCGTATTTAAACTGCAAAAAAGAAGATATTGTCATAATTGACAGCCCTGTTGGATTGCCGGGAAGAGCTATACGAGATGAGTTTCTTGAGCGGGTCTCGTCAGGAGTTAAGGAAACTTTTAAATGTCCCTGGAAGTGTTTGAAAAGTTGTGATTTTAAAAATGTACCGTATTGTATCGCTCTTGCATTGACGAATGCAAAAAAAGGTGATCTCGAAAACGGTTTTGCTTTTGCGGGAGCCAATGCCTATCTGGTAGATAAAATCATCTCGGTTAAAGAGCTTATCGATACCTTGGTTGGAGAATATATAGCCGAAGCGATGAAGCTGCCAATGGCAACCGGAATGATGTCAGTATAGACCTCAGACAAATCCGCCGTTTTATATTTCCACCCTGTCTGCTTGCCCCGCACCAATTGAGCTAAAGCTCACGTCTAATTGGTGCGTGGGTCCTCCGTCGTCCCTCTTCTATCGTCCCTCTTCCATCGTCCTTCGTCTTCCGCCCTCCGTCGTCCCTCCTCCCTCGTCTGTCCTCTGCTTGCCTCGGCGGCTTGTCTGGGCGAAGTCTTTAGACGAAGCCTGAAGCCGAAGGCGAAGACGGATCGCGTCGTTTACTAAAGATTGATTTGCTTGACACCTGTCCCCTTTTGACGGATAATTTCTGGATAGTGCATGCAAGAGATTTTATAAGGGAAGTTTCGTTAAGGCAATAACATGGTTGAAATTCCCCAGTATAGCGAAGCAGATACAAGAGCTAAGCTGATTGATCCGGTTATTCATAAGCGGGGATGGACCGAAGACCTTATCCGCCGCGAAGAAACAGCCGGAAGCATCGAAATCATCGGAAACAAGGCCCGACGACGCTCTCGCGGTAAAGTTGATTACGTCCTGAGAGTCAAGGTAAATCCAAATACACATCCTGTCGCAGTGGCCCTAATCGAAGCCAAAAAAAATACCTTATTGCCCGGTCATGGTCTCGATCAAGCGAAGGGATACGCTAAATGTAAGCGTCTAAATGTTCCTTTTGTATTTTCATCGAATGGTTATCAATTTGTAATGTTCGACCGAAGAACCGGTTTGACGAGCAAAGCGCGTCTTATAGATGAATTCCCAACCCCTGCCGAATTACGTTCCGGATACGAAGAACACATAGGTTTTAACCTTGAATCACCGGTTGCAAAACCATTGCTAATTTGTTACACGGGCGGCGAAGGAACCCGCCGTTATTATCAGGATGCTGCGATTCGCGCAGTGCTCGATAAAATTGCGCAGTCCGAACTAAATAAACAGACCAAAAGAGCGCTATTGCCTCTTGCAACCGGCTCAGGTAAAACCTTTATCGCGGTTCATCTTCTCAAAAGAATCGCCGATGCTGGAAAGCTTAAAAGAGCATTATTTGTCTGCGACCGTGATGAGCTTCGCAGTCAGGCTTTAGGGGCTTTACAAAATGTATTTGGCGCCGATGCCGCCGAGGTTTTTCGTAAACCGGACGGCACAAATAACGCAAAGAATGCCAGGATTCATGTTGCAACATATCAGACACTTGGTATAGATACAGAAGAAGGAGACGCAAATTTCTTAACAACCTATTATCCCGAAAAATACTTCACCCATATTGTTATCGATGAATGCCATCGCTCGGCATGGGGCAAATGGTCACAGGTTCTTACCCGAAATTCGCAAGCTGTTCATATTGGCCTTACCGCGACACCTCGTCGTATTGAGTGTAAAGAAAAAACGAAAGAAGCCGAACTTGATGCTGAGATTACAGCTAATAATATTGATTATTTCGGAGAGCCGGTTTATGAATACGATTTGGCTCAGGCAACTGAAGACGGTTATTTGGCCGCCTGTGAAATCCAAAAAGGTCGTGTCAACCTCGATGATACCGGCATTACTAAAGAGCAAATCATTGCCCTAAATCCAATCGATGCAATTACTGGACAGCAGGTCTTAAATGAATTTATGGGCATTCTGGATGGTCCAGGAAGCGAGGCTGAACGCTTGGCTATTTTTTTCAGGAACTTGGCACAATTTTGCCAGCAACACAAAGAAGTCATAAAACTTTATGTTTCTGTGTTCGATGTTCAAGGCTCAAGGATATCCAAGTTCAGAGATCGCAATAAAGTTCGTGAAAAACTTAATTCAAGTGTTGCGAACCTTATAAAGGAAGGAATAGAC
>CAYWUO010000129.1:0-6780 GCA_964461285.1 uncultured Pirellulales bacterium | reverse complement strand
CGAGCAAACGCAAGTTCTTGTAAAACAAAGGATTATAAAAATGAACCCCCATTTTTGGCCTAAAAATCCCAAACCCAATTTTCTCCAAAATTGGGTAGTTGTAAGTTATGGTAAATCAGAGGGATACAAAACTAACCTTGATTTTTCGCTTAATATTCCCAAACCCAAAACAAACCCAATACAAAGCCAATACAAACCCAATCAAACCCGATTTAGACACAATCAAACCCAAAACAAACCCAAACCAAACCCAATTTTTAACTATTTCTTTGTTACCTTACTTTCAACGAGTTTTTCTTCAGCTAATTCGGTGAGCAGTAAATCGCCGATTCGGACATCATCGAGCTTTCTTACAAGTAAGCCGGTTTGTTTATTAGTTGTAATGCTGTAGCCCCGCTTCAAGACCGATTTGGGATTGAGGCCGGTCAAGAGATTGGCCTGTGCAGTAAGGGCCATCTTACGCTTATTAAAAATCCCCTGTATTGCAGAACAAACCCGATTTTGCAGGGTGTTTAAATCATCCCGCATTTTTCCCAACAATCTGTGCGGCTCGATTTTTGTGAGCTGCTCGAAGCTACGGTATAATCGCTGGCGCCTTTCGGTGAGAAACAGTTTTACGGCATCGGCGATATTGCCGGCTGATTCATCCAACTGCTGCTGGCGATAGTTAAGGCATAAAGTTATGTTATTATTCAAACTGCTTTGGTAATTTTCCAAATCGCTTAAGACTTTATGCATATCGGGAACGGCTACGACGCCTGCCTTGGTCGGTGTCGAGGCCCTTGCGTCGGCGACCAAATCGGCAACGGTGGTATCAATCTCGTGGCCGACCGCACTTATGACGGGTATCTTCGAATCGAAAATCGCCCTTGCAAGAACTTCCTCGTTAAAAGCCCATAAATCCTCCAGCGACCCGCCGCCCCGGCCGACAATAAGGATATCCAGATTCAATATTTTATTACGCCTGTTTATATCTCTAATCGCTTCTGCGATTTCTTCGGCTGCTCCTTCGCCCTGCACAGGCACCGGATACAGAAACAACATTACAGAAGGCCAGCGGTTGAAGATGCTGTCCTTGATATCCTCTATGGCTGCACCTGATTCGCTCGTTAATATCCCAATTCGTTCCGGATATTCGGGGAGCGGCTGTTTATGAATCTCATCGAAAAGGCCCTCGGCCTGGAGCTTTTTTACCATTTGCTCGAAAGCCAATTGCAGAGCACCGACACCGGCGGGGACGAGCTTATCAACAATCAACTGGTACCTGCCGTGCGGGACATAAACATCAATGAAGCCGGTTGCGAGAGCCGCCAGGCCATTTTCCGGCTGATATTTCATCCTGGCGAAACTGCTCTTCCACATAACGCAGGGAAGGGTGGAATTTTCATCCTTCAGTGAAAAGTAGCAATGCCCGCTGTGATGGAATTTGAAATCCGTTATTTCGCCGGTGATTGTCAATCGGCTGGGCAGATTGTTATCCAGAATCCCCTTGATGAGAGAATTGACCTGGCTGACCGTGAATATCCTGATTCTATCCTTCTGCATACAACGGTAATTATAAGCGAATGCCTGCCCCTCATCAATTTCCAATTTCCAATTTCCAATTTCCAACTGTTACAATCGACAGAGAGTTCCTAAACTAACCACTCTCAAACCTTAAATCAAATAACATTAATGTCACAAAAGCATTGCTTTAAGAAGATACAACGTTTTTATTTACAAAATTATTCATACTTAAGATAATTTCCTTGACTTTTCGGTTGTAATGCTTCATATTATCGGCTGTTAAATGGCATCTCGGAGGTAATGTAAATTAGGTACCTTTGAGGTAGAGTTCCCTAAAAAGGATTTTTTTTGAGGGAAAAGATGGATCTTTTGCTCGAAACAACAAGTGTTTTATTGGTAGCCATCTTAGGTGTCACTCTCGGCATAATATTCGCACGCCTTAAAAAACCGTACTGGCTATTCGGCTATTTTTTACCCCTTTCTCTCATCACTACTTTAGTAATAATCAGATACATAAATATAAACATATTGGACCTTTTACCTATTTCTTTTTGGATGGTAACCGGAGAGCTTAGATTAGCCACTTTAGCTTTTGCTATAACTATGGGTTTGACCACGTCACTACTGCATTTGCCTCGTAAATCCGAGAAGGTCATAGCCTGCATTCTTATGGTAGTGCTCGTAGCTCGTTTTTCAGTTTCACCTTTTATTGCCCCGGATTTACTGAAAAATGATTTGTCAAATCTTAAGACTACAATCGACCCTAACGGTATCTGCTATCAGAGCAGAAACTATACCTGCGGTCCTGCAGCAGCGGTAACCGCACTAAACAAACTCGGCTTTGACGCTGAAGAAGGAGAGATAGCCATACTTGCTCGCTCAAGTCCAACCACAGGCACACTTCCAGAACATCTGTACGCCACCCTTCAAAATCTTTACGGATACAAAGGCCTAAGATGCCAGTATCGACACTTCGATTCAATTGCCCAGCTAAAGGGCAAGGGCATTACGCTGGCTGTGATAAAAGATACATTTTTAACAAATCATTGTGTTGTAGTAATGGAGGTCTCAGACCAAACGGTCGTCATTGCCGACCCCGTTTTCGGCAAACTGAATATGTCACACGAACAATTCGAGAAAATCTGGCGATTTTCCGGTATTGTCCTTAAACGAGACCCGTCACAAAGTATATAATCTTTTTTAATCTTATCTCAAATGCAGGATTCCAAAGTTTGTATTTATACCGACGGTTTAACTCGATTACAAAATAGACAACATTATAATAGTACGATTCCCACCGTTTTTTAGGTTATTTTAACGCACTGTGACATATATATGTCACACTTCCGATAATAATATAACTAAATAATGTGAAATAACCGATATTTACTCCAGATATGATGAAAATAACATAGAAAAATGACAAGTATATACAACCAGCCGGGCTAAAATCTCGGGGGGGATTAGCTCGGCCGGCTCGAAATTGAAACGCTCCATTGCCTGCTATCCTGATTTGAAGTTCTCCGAGTCACTCTTGATTATTTCGATGTGCTTTCGATAAGGTCTTGTTAGTAAAATGCTATCCAAGAAGGTCCAATTCGAATCATCCGGTAAGATTAAATATACGAATTGTCAACATGAAACGCCGCTACATCGGCAATACATCCAAAAACAAACCTAACAGATTATTAATACTCGTTTATTTTCTCTGCTTTTTCTTAGTATTAAGATAATCATTATTATAATTCCAAAGTAACAAGTCGTTTTTAAAATCCGGTCCCGTAGCTATGAATTTTCGATAAAATACATCCGCTTCCTGATGCCTGCCCCAAAATTGGTAGATAGTTGCAAGAAATATCAGGCTTCGCTGTCCCTCATAAGAAAAAGTACCTTTGTCTAATTCCAAATCCACGATTTTTCTAAAATATTTTTCCGCATCTTGATATTGTCTCGTTTTGATTAAATGATGCTTTCCCAACCAGTGAAGTGCAAATATATCATTCGGGTCAACCTCAAGTTTACTCATTGCCGACCGTTTTAAATCTTCGGTTAATTGCGAATGGCTGGCATGACGCTCATACCCCCTGTATAAGTTCCAAGAAAGGGTACCGGCTAAAATGACAATCACAAATAATCCTGCAATACGCAGTGCTTGTCGGTCTGTCCCGGCAAAAGCACCGATTAAAAAACCTGTAATACCATAGATGGTAACACTTGTTAATAAGAGAAACGCCCATTGATTTCGTACCTGTTCCTGCAAAATACTGTTATATAATCCAAGGCAACAAAATCCAGGCCAATTTACGAAAGGAAACGAACCTAAAGTCGCCCGAGCAACCAAAAATCCGGCAATTGTAAAAATCACAGTAGTAACAGCACTTCGTTTCCAATAGATGCGCATAACAATCCTTATTCGATTTTTTTTCTATAAATCCGGGTCTGCAAAGCGCTTTTCCACGGTGTCCAATTCGAATCGCCAGGCTCGCTTTCGATGGCCAAAGTTACCTGGCTTACTTTAGCATCCAAATCGTCAATGTAATAGACCATAAATGCTTCGGGCGTCGCCGGCAGCTTCGGCGAGCCAAAATCGTAGTGGCCATGGTGAGACAGAATTATATGTCCAAGAGAATCCAAAACTGTTTGCTCAATGTCGGTCCCTTTTGCCTTCAATGAATCAGCCTTTTGATTTACCATAACAAGACTCTTTACAACGTGCCCGATTAGCTGCCCGGAATCGGTATAGGAAAAGGCCATATCATACGAAAGCTCTTCGGTCTTACCGATATCGTGAAGAAAAATCCCGGCCAAAACCAAATCTGCCTGCACATTCGGATACAGCGGCAATATCGCAACAGCTACACGCAGCATATTGTGGGTATGCTCCAATAGCCCGCCGAGATAATTGTGATGCAGCTTTACACCGCCCGGGACATTGCAGAATTTCTCCATCAGTTCCGTATCCGACAAAAATTCATCCACAAGCGCCTTCAACTGTGGATTTTTTATCCGGCCTACAAGCTTTTTTATCTCCTCAAACATCTGTTTCGTGTCTTTATCCGTCCGCGACAAAAAATCCTCGATGCATACTTTCTTCGCATCGACGATGCTGATATTATTTATAATGATTTGCATATTATTCTGATACAGCTCGCTTCTTCCCTGCATTCGGACAAAACCGGGTTTCGGCAGTGCCTTATAAACTTCCTCGGTCGCCTGCCACATCCGCCCGTTGAGCCGACCCGTGCGGTCTGAAAGGAACATTGCTATATATAAATCACCTCGCGTTGTGCTCCTCAGAATCGGGTCTCTGGCCAGATAAACATCGTCGATTGCTTCCCCCGGTTCAATCTCATTGATAAATTTGTGCTTCATAGCTTACTCCAAATTCGTTAAATTCAAAGCTGGATTGTATCTAAAACCGGCAAACCTGCCAAGACCATTTTTCTCCATTTTTTCAAAGCCTATTAAGCCTCAGCTACCAAAAACGAAATATCCCTACCCCGTTAGAGACCTAAGGGAAGATACCTCTAACAAAGCAAAAAGGGAAAATTTCTAACAGGGCTTGCAACTACCCATTGTTTGGGCTATAAACGTACTACAAAACACGAAATATGAGGTACGAAATATGAGATACAGCCGGATGTTTATACCGACGGTCAAGGAGGTCCCTTCCGATGCGGAGACAATCAGCCATAAACTGATGATTCGAGCCGGCCTAATCCGCAAAGTCGCCAGCGGAACATATACATACCTGCCCCTCGGCTGGCGAAGTCTGCTGAAAACCATCGAAATCGTCCGCGAGGAAATGAACAAATCCGGCGCCCAGGAAATTCTTATGCCTTCCTTACAGCCGATAGAGCTTTGGCAAAAAACCGGCCGCGATGTCGATTATGGCGAAACTATGTGCCGGCTAACCGACCGTCACGGCAGAGAAAATGTCCTCGGCCCGACAGCAGAAGAAGTCGTAACATATCTTGCTGCAGGAGAGATAAATTCTTATAAGCAATTGCCCGTCAACCTATATCAGATAAGCCCGAAGTTTCGCGATGAGTTCCGCCCTCGTTTCGGCCCGGTCCGCTCGCGAGAATTCATAATGAAAGACGCCTACAGCTTCAATGCCGACCCGAAGAGTCTCGATGAAACTTACAGGATAATGTACGACGCATATTGCAGAATCTTCAAACGCTGCGGCCTCGAATATGTTATCGTCGAGGCAGAAGTCGGCGAGATGGGCGGCTCCGACTCGCACCAGTTCACTATCCCCTGCGAATCCGGCGAGGACACAATCGTCTATACCGAAGACGGCTCATACGCAGCAAATCTCGAAAGGGCCGCCGTTGACCCGCTGACGAAACAGAAGACAGAAAACAGAAAACAGAAGACAGAAGAAGTTCATACCCCGAACATCGGCTCCATCGAAGCCGTCTGCGCATTCCTAAAGACACAGCCAAAGGATATGATTAAGACTCTCATCTACTCATCAGGTAACGAGGTAATCGCCGTATTAGTTCGAGGTGACTGTGACGTTAATCCAGAAAAACTAACACAAGCTATCGGTGGTAAACACATAGAACTGGCTGATGAAGCTACAATTGAAAAAGTCACTTCTGCCAAAGTTGGATTCGCTGGGCCGATAGGATTAGAAAAAAAGGTTGATAAGCTGATTATCGATTATGCCGTTGCGGCAATGGTAGTCGGCGTAACAGGCGCTAATAAGACAGATTACCACGTAAAAAATGTCGTACCCGGCAGAGATTTCCCACTCGAAGGCGAAAACATTAGCATCGCTGACATCCGCCATGCTGTTGAAGGTGACACACATAACGGCAAAAAACTTCTTTTCAAAAAGGGTATCGAGGTCGGCCAAGTCTTCAAGCTCGGAACAAAGTACTCTGAAAAACTCGGCGCAAAATTCCTCGACGAAACCGGGCACGAAAAGCCCTGCATTATGGGCTGCTACGGCATCGGCATAAACCGCATTCTCGCTTCTGCTATTGAAATCAGCAACGACAAAAACGGTATTATCTGGCCAATCAGCATCGCACCATTCGATGTTCTAATAACCAGTGTAAATCAGGATGAGCCGGATGTTGCAAACGTTGCTGAAAATATCTATAAGAAACTGCTCGAATCGGGAGTTGACGTTCTGCTCGACGACCGTGATATTCGCGGCGGAGTAAAATTCAAAGATGCCGACCTCATCGGCATACCGGTAAGAGTTACAGTCGGCAGAAAATCCGTCGCCGACGGCAATGTCGAAATCAAGCTCCGAGC
>CAYWUO010000128.1:0-6874 GCA_964461285.1 uncultured Pirellulales bacterium | reverse complement strand
GTTCTCGCATCGAACCATCAGGCGGAATTTTGTAACCGGCTCGGCTTAGAGACAATAGCCACATTTATAGGTAGTGATGCTGAAACAGTTTCAAATATCCAAAATTGTCTTGAAAAAGCCAAGGGATATAACATAAGTTTTGTAATAGCCAATAAACAGGAAGGCACAGCACTTGCGGAGGCTTTGGCTGAACGCCTGGGAGCTAAAGTTGTAGTTTTCAGCAATTTCCCTAATGTTGACAATAGGCCAGATAATTTTGACTGGCTTTTGTCAGAAAACGTCCAAGCTCTTCTTGGGCCAGTTAAATAATGGTTACCGGCGATTTACATCTTTCAAAAACAAAAGTAAAACACGGAAGGCGTGTTATCCTTAACATTGATAATCTGCAAATTCCCTCTGGAGCATTCGTAGGTGTAATCGGGGTCAATGGTGCGGGAAAAACAACACTTATAAAAGTTTGTTGTGGGCTGATAAAACCTAACCAAGGCACGATAAAATTTGATGGTATAGATCTGGCTACCCTTAGTAGCTGGAGCAAATGCAATTTGCGAAAACGCATCGGCTATATTCCGCAGGCCACAGAATATAACGCTGAATTGCCACTTACTTTGCGGGAAGTAGTGGCTATGGGCCGCATAAGCGTGAAACCTTTGCTTTCCTGGCTGAGCAAGGAAGATTATGAGCATACTGACTATTGGATTAACAAACTTGGCTTAACTGGTCAGCGAAATCAGACATTCAGAAGTCTTTCAGGGGGAGAGCAACAAAAAGTTCTTATTGCCAGAGCAATGGTGCAGGACCCAGCGATACTAATGCTCGATGAGCCTGGCTCAAACCTTGACTTCAATTGGAAATACCAGATTACAAGTATTATAGACCAACTGTACCAGCAGACCCATATCACTGTTTTAATGGTTTCTCACGAAACGGACTTGCTGCCACCAAGCTGTAGCAGAATTGTTCTTTTGCACGAAGGAAAAATTCTCGCCGATGACACCGCTGAAAAAGTCTTTACATCCGATGCACTTGAGAGAGCTTATCAATGTCGAATCGAAACGGTCGATGTTAGTGGACGAAAGTATATCATCAATAAAGGGCCAGGATAGGATTTTTGTAGTAGTATGGACTCATTTTTCTATTTGGTAATGTTTGCAGGCGCTATTGCTGGCGCCAGTACCGGCCTATTGGGCATCTACATCGTTGGTATGCGCATGCCCTTTATAGGCATCTCGATTTCACATGCTGCAATGGCTGGAACTATCTTTGCTTATCTTTTGGGTTTTAACCCGGCATTGGGGGCTATAGCAGCTTCAATAATAACCTCGATGAGTCTGGCAGCAATTCGGCCTGAAAAATCAAGGCTGGACACGAACGTGGGTCTGGCAATAGTCTTTTCGTTAATGCTCGGCCTTACCTTTCTGGGAATAGGCCTTGTGCAGGGCAGCCGCTCTGAGGTACTTGGCTTACTATGGGGCAGTATACTTTTCGTGCAGAAAAAAACCGTCGTTGTTATCACAATCATGGGTCTGCTTTTAACAGCCTTTGCTATCGTCTTCAATAAAGAACTGAAAGTGCTGCTATTTAGCCGGTCCATCGCTGCCGCAACAGGTGTTCATGAACGCTTTGTTTATTGTTTATTTCTGGCTTTGTGCGGAATAGTATTATCGGTCAACTTGCCAATCATAGGAGGATTGTTGATTTTCGCACTTATTACTAATCCGGCGGCAGCAGCTTATCAAATATGTCGTGGACACAAATCGGCAGTTTTCACCTCAACTTCTTTTGGTATACTAAGCGCTGTTGGTGGTTTTCTGATATCATTCTATTCTAATTTGCCCACGGGGGCTTGCATTATTGTCACCAGTACGCTCATTTTTGCCCTTGCAGTTGCATATAGATTGATTATAGGTAAAAGGGATTAATCGCAATTTCTCCGGCCATAAAGGCAGTAATTTTCTATCCAGTCTGTGCTGCCACCCCTAAAAGACCCACCGGTTGAGAAAATTCTTAAAAAATTGCAATAAAATACTTGATAAGTTAGTCATGGCTAACTATATTAGGCATGACTAACATAAGGTCAGAATGCTTACCCAGCAGCCAAACTAAAGGAAATTAGAGAAAGTTGATGGCTATAAGCCGTTAGACAGGAACTTATGTATTTCACGGAAGGTGCTTTTTCAGGTAAAGAATAAGGAATGAATATGAACAAAACAAGGATTGTTTCAAGCGTTATGCTTTTATTAGGTGTTGTAAATCTTTCCAGAGCGGAAAGCACAAAATCAGAAGAGTCGGCGAGCCATAATAATATCTGGCAGCGTCAGACATTAGCAGATGGTTTTTATGGCCTCGGTGATAATCTCTCTGACACAGGTATAGAGCTGGGACTAAGCGTTACACAGATTTATCAGCAAAATGTGCATGGCGGCCTCAGCACGCACCGACGAGCCGGCAGGTATTCAGGCAGCTACGATTTGGAATTGACCGCTGACTTACAGAGGTTTTTAGGTATCGAAGGAGCAACTGTGTATGTACACGCAGAAGGTCTATGGTCCAAATCCGGCGGCATTGACGGGCCTTCGGTAGGTAGTGTATTTGGCGTAAATGGAGATGCCGGCGACAGACGCTCGATGGACGTTACCGAGCTCTGGTATGAACAATCTATGTTTGACGGCAACTTCTTACTAAGGCTCGGCAAGATGGACATAACCGGCGGCTTCGAGCACCACGGCTGTCCGGTAGCATTTGACTGCAGCCTGTTTGCCAATGATGAAACCACACAGTTCCTAAACAGCGCCCTGGTCAACAATCCGACAATTCCTTTCCCGGATTACGCACTCGGTATAGCAGGGCTCTATAAACCAATAGAACGGTGGTATCTCTCAGCAGCCGTCGTTGACGCCCAGAACGACGCCAGAGAAACGGGCTTTAGAACTACATTCGGCGATGAAGATTATTTCTTTTATGTTTTTGAGACAGGGATAACACCACAATTAAATTCCTCCAAAGGGCCTTTGCAAGGCGTCTATCGGGTAGGTATCTGGAACGACCCTCAGCCAAAAGCACATTCGGACAGCAGCAAGAACTACCGGGATGACGTCGGCTTTTATCTTAGCTGCGGCCAGATGCTGATTAAGGAAAATGCTGAACCCGAGGACAGCCAGGGCCTCGGCGCTTTTTTCAGATATGGCTATGCAAACGATAAAAGAAACGATATTGCTGATTTCTGGAGCGTTGGATTTCAGTATCAGGGTCTTATAGAAGGCCGTGATGACGACGTGCTCGGTGCAGGTTTTGCCCAGGGCTTCTTCAGTAACAAAGCATCCACCACCTACACCGAAGATTATGAAAGAGCCGCAGAACTTTACTACAGCGCCCGGATTACACCATGGTTTAATCTCAGCCCGAGCATCCAATATATTACCAATCCAGGTGGCACTACAACCAGTGACGCTGTATTGCTGGGTGTTCGAACGCTAATAACTTTTTAAATTACGAAACATAAGCAGGAGGACTTTATTATGCATATGGCTAATGAATTATTATCAGTTCCGGTTGCAACAGGAACGTTGGCAATAGCTGCTGCCGGTCTGGCTCTTGTGTGCAGGAAAGTCAGGCAGGTTGTCACCTCGGATAAACTTGCTTTGATGGGTATTTTAGGGGCGTTTATTTTTGCTGCACAAATGGTAAACTTCCAGCTTCCGGCAATGCCCGGGACAAGCGGACATATGGTCGGCGCGGTACTACTGGCCATCATATTAGGGCCACATCTCGGAGCGGTAGTCATATCATCAGTGGTAATTATCCAATGTCTTATTTTTCAGGATGGAGGCCTATTAGCACTTGGATGCAATATTATCAATATGGCTCTTATACCAAGCTACCTCGGCTATTTTTTATACAGGACCGTTACAACGGGGCCATTCAGCAGCTTGCGGGCATACATCGGCACTGTTCTTGCATGTGTTATCGCTGTTGAAGCAGGTGCAATTTTAGTACCGATACAGGCAGCGTTGTCCGGTGTATTAGCAGTTCCATTCTCAACTTTTTTGATAACAATGGTTGGTGTCCATTTTTTAGTCGGCCTTATTGAGGGCCTGGTTACAGTTGCGGTATTAGGATACCTGCAACAGGTTAGGCCCGACATTGTTATTGATTCTCTGCCGGGCGAAGTCAGATTAAGCAAAAAAGCAGTTCTCATAACGCTGGCGGTTTTCACCATTATTACCAGTGCCGGGCTTTCCTTACTTGCCTCCGACCTGCCTGACGGCCTGGAATGGAGCTATGCAGAAAGACCGGACCAGCCGGAATTCAAAGCAGCCGTATCCAACAAGGACCCCAGAATCGTCGCTGTCGATAACTTCCAGTCAAAATACTCCTTAATGCCCGATTACTCAATTAAGACGCCGGTATCGGCAAAAGCAGCCCAGCAGGAAACAAAAATTTCGCCAGGCTGGACCAGCTTTGCAGGTGTAGCCGGCTCGGCTGTAACGATGGCTGTTATCTGGCTGGCCGCATGGTTTTTAAGAAAAAACAAGCCATCAGAAACGTAATTTGCCATAATCTCATAAATTACTATAATCGTAACACCCGCGGTGTCTTCAAAGGGGCTCTGCGGGTTTTGGTTTGTAATCTCAGGATAGTTTATTAAATGCATCACGCTCATATAGACAAATTTGCCTATCAGGATTCGCCGATACATCGGCTCGACAGCAGGGTGAAGTTCATAGTTTTGCTTGTCTTTACGGCGCTGGTTATTTCCCTGCCGCGGACCTCGCTTAGCATTCTGGCCTGTTACGCCGTGGGTCCCTTTACCATTCTTGTATTGGGTAAAATTCCGCTAAGATTTGCTTTCAAACAAATACTTCTTGTTAGTCCTTTTGTTCTGGTCCTGGCATTGAGCTGTCCGCTATATGATAAAACGCCGGTTACCGTTGCCTTCGGTCCATTTGTCTGGCAGAGCACATTTGGCTGGCTGCGATGTTTTACCATTATCGGCAAATTCATTATCACAATGCTGGCTTTAATAGCCCTGGTCTCCACCACTCGGTTCAATAACTTGCTGACGGGACTTCAATGGCTGGGTCTGCCCAAAGTACTGATTATTCAGCTTGGCTTTTTATACCGTTATATCTTTGTTATTATTGACAGAGCTCATCATATATTGCGAGCGAGGGCGGGAAGAAAGTTGAGAAGCCTCGGATTCAGAAGAGAACTGAAAACCGCATCGGCCATGCTCGGCTCATTGTTCATCCGTAGTATCGACACAGCTGAACATATAAACATCGCAATGCAGGGTCGTGGCTTTGATGGAAACTGGCGGTGCTTATCGAAATTGCAAATTCGCCAATGCGACTTGCTCTTTGCCTTTATAGCCACATTCTTTATGCTTGGATTACATCTTCTTGTAAGGCCTGTTTTACAGTAGAGACTTTCAATGCCAAAAGCGATTGAAATAGACAGTTTTTCATACGAATATCCGGACGGCACAAGTGCTCTTAGCAAAATAACGCTAAGCATCAAGCATGGTCAGAAGGTCGCTCTGCTCGGTCCAAATGGAGCTGGCAAATCGACGCTGCTGCTTGCGATGGCAGGCTTTATAAAAGGTACGGGAAAGGTGCTTATCGACGGTTTACAAATCAACAGGAAAAATCTGAAAAAGATACGTACTTGCTTAGGATGCTGCCTGGAGAATCCTGACGACCAGTTATTTATGCCTACTTTGTTCGACGATGTGGCTTTTGGCCCTCTCAATATGGGTCTGTCTGCTGAGCAGGTAAAGCAGAGAGTTGCTGAAGCGTTGGAAACTGTTGGCCTGGCGGAAATGGCTGATAAAGCCCCCCATCATCTCTCAGCTGGTCAAAAACGAGCCGCTGCAATAGCAACCATTCTCTCTATGAGACCCAAAATAATTACACTCGATGAACCCGACGGCAGCTTAGACCCGAGAAACCGCAACAATCTTATAAAGCTGCTCAAGGATCTGCCTCAGACATTGATAATAGCAACGTGCAATATGAATTTTGCAGCCGCTCTTGCCGAGAGAGCTGTTCTACTCGACAAAGGCCAAATCGTCGCCGACGGCAACGCTAAAAAAATAATGTCTGATTCGCAGCTTATGACCGAACACGGCCTGGAAATGCCAATGATAAGTAGTTAATTGGTGATTCTTGAATCCATCTGTAGCGGAAAGCAAGCCTAACAATGCAGTATATGTCTTGCTGTTTCATCCAAGGGCTGTGTCACTGTCGCTTAACTGGAATGGTTATCCGAACGAGGAATATTCCGCCATCCTGAAGCTCAACAATGACGGAACCACCCAACGCTCTAATTATCCTTTGAACCAAAGCCAGGCCCAAACCACAGTGAACACCTGCGTCCTCGCGTGAGGAATCACCTCGCCAGAAACAGTCGAATACTTGTGAGACCTGCTCGCTGGTCAGTGAGCAGCCGGTGTTGGCAACAGTAATTTCTACGGAGTCATCGACTTTTTGAGCTGTTGTCCAGATTCGGCCCGCTTTGTCGGAGTATTCGACGGCGTTGTGCAGAAGATTTGAAAAGACAATAGAGAGGTTATCAGAGTCTGATTCGCAGGTGATTTCGGCAGGGACGCGATTCTCAAATACGATACTGCGCTGGAGTGCTCTGTCTGAAAATGACCGCCAGCAGGAATTCACCAGTTCCGCGAGGCGTATCTCCTCCTTGCGGAAGGTCGTTTGGCAAGCATCAAGGCGGGCAATCATTAGTAAGTTGTTCACCATTGTCTGCATAACTTCAACGATTGCCAGACAATCAGAAAGGGCTGTCTTATATTGATTTGCATCGCGGACGCGCGCCAGAGTTACCTCAATCGTAGAACGTATCCCTGCCAGGGGCG
>CAYWUO010000127.1:0-6894 GCA_964461285.1 uncultured Pirellulales bacterium | reverse complement strand
CTGCTGGTTATACAATAAATATAAATGGGCGTGCCACGACGATAGGTGGCAAAATTACGCCCGCAACGCCATTAAGGGAAGCTGCAACATTTATTTCTCCCGCCTTGCCAATAGAATCGAACCGCTGGTCTTACAGCAATGGCTGTTCAAATTCGGCTACGGCCATAAAACCAACTTATCGTTTCCCTTTCTCAATGACCAGAACCAGGAACCACGCAACTTAAGGCAAGTTTCCGGAGTAATCTCAAGCAAACTGCCAACAGGTGAAGTCCTGCGATTTGAGGACGCCCCGACGCTCCAAAAAGGCGAGAGAAGATTTTTCGGCATAGGCCAGGGTAACCTGCGGGCAACGCCTTTACAGGTGGCAAATGCTATGGCAGCCATCGCCCGTAATGGAGTCTATAAACCACCTCGACTTTTTATCACCAATAGCACGAGTATCGAGAATCGGGAATCGAGAATCGAACTCAATATCTCCCCAGGGACATTATCGGTAATTTATGATGGTATGAGTGCCGTCGTTAATGAATCCGGCGGCACCGCCAACAGGGAATTTGTTCAAAGTGGTTTTGCCCAGCAGGCCGTTAAGGTTTACGGCAAGACCGGCTCAACCGAACAGCCGGATAATGCCTGGTTCGGCGGTTTTGCCAGAGACAACACCAACAGAAAAATAGCGATTGCCGTTGTCGTCGAGGGTGGCCAGCAGGGCTCAGCTGACGCCGCTCCTTTAGGGCGTGACATCATCCAGTTCTGCATCGACGCCGGCTATATCGGCAATCCATAAAAGACCATAGCGCTATCTCGTCCTTAGCCCACCTTCTAAAAAAAATCTGGACAATCCCCAACAATAACTTATCATTGTTAAAAAGCGTTTTGTGGAGTTTTGTCATCGGCCATAACTCAAAAAGAAAGGAGCCAATATGTACTGCCCAAAATGTGGAACTGAAAATCCGGATGACGCCCAGGTTTGCCGCTCTTGTGGTTCGGCGTTGAAAATTGCACCGGCAGAACCTTCGAAGCCGGTCGCCAAAACAAGCGGTCTGGCCATCGCATCGCTGGTCCTTGCTATCCTGAGCCCCTTTACCTGCATGATATCGGCAATACCGGCTGTAATTCTGGGAATCGTGGCACTGGTCAAGATTAGTAAAAGTCAGGGCCAATTAAAAGGTAACGGCCTGGCCGTCGCTGGTCTCGCGGTCCCTGTTGCCGTCTTGCCGGTAATAGGGATACTAATGGGAATACTAATGCCCGCACTGGCAAGGGCACGACAGGTAGCTTTTAGACAGGTTTGTGCTACCAACATGTCTGGGCTCGGCAAGGCAATGCTCATCTATGCCGGTGAATACGATGATAAGTATCCGACACCTTCGAAATGGTGTGATTTACTTCTTGAGCATACCGATGTAACTGAAAAACAATTCAGATGTAAAGGCACATACGAAGGCCCCTGTAATTATGCTATGAACAAAAACGCTGAAATACGTGGTACAGATTCTCCGCCCGATATGGTCTTGTTATTTGAGACATCTCCCGGCTGGAACCAGGCCGGCGGACCGGATATCCTTACCACTGACAACCACCAGGGCGAAGGCTGCAACATTGTATTCGTCGATGGCCACGTCCAGTTCGTTAAAACAAGGGATTTAAACAACCTTAAATGGACGCCGGAATAAACAAAACCGATACATTAGAATTTTAGCCTCGGCGTAGCCATAGGTGAAGCCGGGTAGAGTTTAGGATTTAGGATTTGTTCTAATCATCCCTTACCCATCGTCTCTCGTCCTTCGTACTTCGTCCATCGTCTCTGGTTTCAGGCACCCGCAGGTAAGTAAGCGTCTTTTCGATTATTTTTGCTGCCACCGGAGAAGCCACGGCCCCGCCGGTATATCCCTTACCCAGTCTTTTATTTGGCTTGCGAATGGAAACCAGAACAATAACTTCCGGGTCCTCTGCCGGGGCTCCTGCCACAAAGGATGCCACATAATTGCTCTCCGAATAACCTCGTTCGCTGCTTTTTGCGATACTTGCCGTTCCGGTCTTGCCGAACACCTGCCACCCCTTTAGTTTCGCCCTGTGACCTGTCCCCTCATTAACAACACCGACCATCGCCTCTCGAACAATCCATCTGGCTACTTCCGGCTTGACAATATAGCCGATTCGCCCGGGATTTTGTGTTGGTTGTTTGAGTTTGACAATCTCACCATTATTATCGACTATCGCTTTTACCAGATACGGCCGAACCGAGCGGCCTTCATTGGCAAGTATGCAAAATGCACGTACTAACTGAATCGCTGTTACAGACACCTCCTGACCAAAAGGTATTCTGGTCACGCTGTAACCCGTCCAGTTTTGTACCGGCCACAGCAGCCCGTTGGATTCACCCGGCAAATCTATTTGTGTCTTTTTGCCGAACCCGAAATATGCCAGACCCTCGTAAAGTTTGTCCTTGCCGAGCCGCTGACCGATTTTCGCCATACCAATATTACTCGAATGAACCAAAATCTCACGCAAACTCAAATCCCCGAAACCCTCGCGATACTCACCAATCCGGCCGAAGCCCTTGCCGTGATAATTTCCATTCTCACAGAATATCTTCTCCCGCTCGTTTACAACATTGGCATCGAGTGCTATTGCAGCCACAATTGGTTTTATGATACTGCCCGGCTCAAACTCATCGCTCAGCACACGGTTACGAAGATTATTCACATCAGCCGACCGCGCATCGCCAGGCTCAAAATCAGGCAGCGACACTATAGCTAAAATCGCCCCGCTCTTTGCCTCTGCCACTATCGCTACCGCAGACTCGGCCTCGTAGCTTTTATATCGCCGGCTCAGCTCTTCTCTGGCAAACTGCTGAATCGTTGCATCGATGGTCAATACTATCCCGTACCCGTCTTTACCGCATTGATTATCTCCGCATGAAATCCCTACCGGTCTGATTGGCCGGCGCCCAACGTCAGCAAGGAAAAAATTCCGCGATTCAATCCCCCTCAGTTCTTTTTCATATTGCAGCTCGATTCCATCCAGGCCTCGATTGTCGGCGCTCGTAAATCCGACAGCGTGTGCCGCCAGCCGGCCCATCGGATAGCACCTCTGCCAGTCAGAAAGAACCCCTATGCCGCGTATCTTGCGCGCCGCTTCACATTCGTCTGCACCGGCCTTTTCTTTTATCTTTACGAAGCCCGGATTCTTTCCTTCCACTATCAGCTCACAAATTTCATGTGCTCCCATATCGACAATCGCAGCAAGTTTATTGGATGTTTCCCTGGAGTCTTTGATGGCATTCGGCTCGGCGAAAATACGCTGGATTTTATTACTGCCTGCAAGAACCCTCCCCCTGCAGTCGAGTATCACTCCGCGCTGCGGCTTTTGAGGAACCTGCCCCTGCTGTTGTTTAAGGCATGCCGCCCTGTATTTGCCGCTTCGATAATATTGCAGATAAAAACACCGTGCCACCAGGGCGAAAAACAACATCATTGTAAGCAGCAGAAAAGAAATAGTAACTCGAATGCTTCTATTATACATCTTAATCTGTGTTAATCTGTGGGTCAAGTCGCTGTGAAACAGAAGCCGGATTTATCATACTTTCCAGCTGAAGCTGTTTTTGCCAAAGCTGCTGTTTCAGCCGGCTTTGCTCAAGGTTCTCCGTGTATAGCTTAAAAAAAATGCGGTCATTGACTATATGAAGATAAATGCTAAAAATCAAAATGGCCACAACATAAAATACTATAAAAAAAATGCGGAACTGAGACTTCATAATCTTTTTCGGTAGAGAAAAATGTGACCCCTGCCAAAGCAGAAATTCATTATACCTCCGACTGTCCTATCGCCCGGGCAGTCTCAATTCCATCCCCACGGTAAGACTGTCCTCATCATCTAAAATATCGGAGTTGAGCTTGCTTATTTCAGGATAGCGAACACCGTCACCGAGCTGCTCAGCGGCAATCTTCCACAAACTGTCATTTTCCTGCACTATATAAACTCTGTCCTTCTTCGTTGCGACCGTCTCGCTCGAAAGGTGTCTCCTGCCGATAGTTTTGACCTTCTCGAAAATCCTGCTTGCAAAAACACCTTCGGATTCGCTTGTTTGCTGCGCAGCCGTCGATAGCGGCGGTATGTTCAGTTTTTGTCCCACATAAATTTCACCGGGCGATTTCAGCTCTTTCCGATTGGCCTCGAATATCCTTGTGATGTTTTTCAATCTGTTGCCTGCTTCTTCACCGTAAAACTTCTTGGCGATGGAAGCTAAGTTATCTCCGTCTTCGACAACGTAGGTTTTCGCCCTGCCTGAAAATTTCTTGCCGGATCTCGTCGCAGAAGTTAACTCTTCTGCCGCCCTTTCAGCAGAGACATCCTTCACAACCGAAATACTCTCCGGCAGCAGCATTTCAAAACGGGTGCTCGGCTCTTCACTTGTTACAACTTCCTGAAGCTGATTAACCGGCTGCTCTCTTTTCGGCCCTGCCCGCTCGGACGGCTCATATCTCGCGACAACCTCACGCACCTTACGTTCCTTGGCGCCAAGAGCCGGCGGGTCATTCTGAAATCTGACCATCTTCGTTGTCAATTCGTTATTGTTTGTGTTTTGGCGAAGGTATGGAAGACCATTAATCAAAAATGCAATCACAAATATAAAAAACAATCCCAACAACAATCCGACCTTGGCATCACGAGTCATAACGAAACTCCGTTTCACCGATTTTAACTATAGTTTTTGTGCAATCCTCAATTTCGCGCTTCTTGCTCGCCGATTTTTGACAATCTCATCTCCACTCGGCACTATTGGTTTTTTCGTTATAATCCTGTAAATGCCCCCCTTTTCATTCTGCTTAAAATTTCTCTTAACTAAGCCATCTTCCAGGCTGTGATAGCTCACTACTGCTATACAGGCACCATTTTTCAGCAATTCAGACGCCGACGCCAGAAGTCTCTCCAGGTTTTCAAGCTCGTTATTGACCGCTATTCTAAGTGCCTGAAAAGTTCTTGTTGCCGGGTGTATTCTTGTCCATTTCTGTCGTCCAAACGCCTTACAAACTATTCTTGCCAGTTGACTTGTTGTCTTTATCGGCTCGGTTTTACGATGCTGAATAATAAATCGTGCTATCCGTCGCGATGCCCTGTCCTGGCCGAATTTATATATCAAATCAGCTAATGTTTTCTCATCAGTTGTATTAATTATATCGGCTGCCGTACGCTTTATTCTTTTGTCAATTCTCATATCGAGAGGCATATCTTCGAGAAAACTAAGTCCCTTCTCGACATCGGACAATTGCACGGAGCTGACCCCTAAATCCGCCAATATAAAATCAACCTTTTCTATTCCCTGCTTGTGGATTTGCTCGCTGATATGAGAAAAATTGCTGTGTATCAAAATGACCCTGCACGCAAGGTCTTTTAATTTCAATTGGGCCCTTTGGATTGCTTCGGTGTCGACATCCAGGCCGATTAACACTCCCGCAGTACCCAGATTCTTTCCGAACAGATAACTATGACCTCCCTGTCCTATGGTCGAATCGACCATCAACCCATCCGGCGGTAAAGTTATCTGTTCGATTAATACACTTGCAAGAACAGGAATATGTTCTACTATCGGACCATTCACTTCTTTAGTATCGTGTCCTGAGTATCTTACTTTTCACGCAACGCTCAAATACGCACACCCGGCTTCGAGAAAAGCCAGGGCATACACTACGAGTCAGCCTACTGCAACTACATTGTGCTTATCCTGGAGATTCCTGACATCTGTTGAAAACTCAACCTCGGAGAAAGCACTATCAAGCTCTTTCAAACGTTCCAGCCGTTCTGAAAGAACTTCCAGCGACGCAAACGTCTGTTCGCCAATCTCTCTTTCGCCGCAGAGGCTTCTTTCTACAATCTGACAATGATTCCGGTCCTCTTCTATCATTTCGCCACCGATTCTATTGTTACTGTTCCTCATTTTGTTTTTGCAGGACTATCTGTCTTGCCTGCGACATCTGCTTCTGATACTGAGTCATATGGTCTGCAAGATACTGTTCCCAGTTCTTGTTGTTCCACAATTCGATATGGTCTCTGACTCCAACGAGGGTAATTTTGTCTTTCAATCCCGCTCTTTTGCGCAATCTATCATTCAAAAGCAGCCGGCCCTGACCATCCAGCTCCAGCTTGCTCGCCAATGCGAAGCTGATTCGCTCGAACGCCACCGCCTCATCCGGTGCTATCGCCTCGGGAGCTACCGCTAATGCTATCCGCTCGAAGTATTTCTCCGGGTAAAGGCAAAGTATCCCGTTGGAACCGAACACAAGATAGAAATTACTCCCATGCTCATCCGCGTCGATTTGACTTCTCAGCTTATTGGAAACAAGCACGCGCCCCTTACCATCGACAACGTGCTCGTATTCGCCTGTTAATAACAGCATGGTTTTTGTCCCACTCAATATATCCTAATATGGGAAATTTTACCACTTTCTACCACTTCGTCAACAAACAATTCTTACTTTTAATGATTTTTTTGCAGATTTTTTTATGGGACGGTTATATAGAGCGGTTAATTCGCTTCTATAGCTTTATTTACAGCATATTTACTGACTTTTCGGACTATGCAAATTTTTTACACTATTTGAACTTTTTTAACATCGTCCTGTGAAATTATGCTTTATCCATCGCTGTGAAGGGGACAGTACTATCAGGAATGCCGAGACTAAATTTGCAGCTTACGGGGCCTCTACAAGCCAATTCTGGGCGAAGAAGGAATATTCATAGAAGCCGATTAAACAATCGTCATTCAAATCCATTTCCGCAGTCTCATTACAATCATTCTCCAGCCACCAGATTTCGCAAAATTCGGATAGGTCATATATATTTACTATACCCTCGCCTGTAAAATCGCCGTAGGGGCAGCTGGGCAGGTCATCG
>CAYWUO010000126.1:0-6912 GCA_964461285.1 uncultured Pirellulales bacterium | reverse complement strand
TTGTTACGTCCCTAAGGGGCTTCTCAGAGTAACATTCGAACCACTCCTGCCTTATCTCATATTGGCTTGTGTCTCCTAAATATCCCTTGTATTATAACACCTAATACAAAAATTGCAAGTAAAATACATCAAATTCGTGTGACTTCGTGGCTAATTATATCTGCGCTCTATATTTTCTCTGTGGCTTTGAAATATCCAGGTTATAATGTATAATATATCATTATGGAAAAATATGAGACAGACAAAGAGTGTATTGTAATGAGCCGCGATGAGGTTCGGGCCGTTGACCGCTGGGCAATAAATACGCTGGGCATACTCGGCGTTGTTTTAATGGAAAACGCAGGCCGAAGTTGCGCTGAGCTGATTAAAGAAAAGTTAAACGGCGTTGCCAATCTGAAGGTATGCATATTTTGCGGAACCGGCAACAACGGCGGCGACGGATACGTTGTTGCAAGGCATCTTTTAAATGGCGGTTGCAAAGTCTCTGTGATTATCATCGGCGACCGGAACAAAATCAAAGGTGATGCAAAGACAAACATCGATATCCTCGAACGTCTGGGCCAGCCAATCGAACAGCTAAATCTTGACAAAGCCGACATACCAGTCCGGGTCAAAAATTTCACCGCCGGTGCCGATATGCTCGTCGACGCCCTTTTCGGCACGGGCTTAAGCGGCCAGTTAAGCAATGAGTATCAGCAGCTAATAGAAAGCATAAATTCCCGGAATTGTCCTGTTTTATCGGTGGATATTCCCTCCGGCCTGGATTGTGATACCGGTGAGCCGCTCGGCGCCGCTGTCAAAGCAAGCTGGACTGTGACCTTTGTTGCGGTTAAAAAGGGGTTTACATCTGAAAATGCAGCTCAATACACAGGCGAAATTTTCATTGCCTCGATAGGTGTCGAACCCGCCGGCAAAGTGCCGGATTAAAAGACTCCCATTTTTTTATAGCCGATGAAATAGAGAAATCTTTCGTACTTGAATATAGGCATCCACAAGGCCTCTGCTCGGTTTTGGACTTCTTTGTAGTGTTCGAGTCTTCGCAATGAAGTATTATATCTTTGCAATTCTGTCGGGTCTATTTCGACTTCTTCCGAAGTCGGCTTTCGAAGAACCATCGGGGCTTTGCCAAGAACTAAAAAGTCCGTATCGATGGAAACCTCATCGGCGACTCTGCCGCCCCATTTTTCTATCAGTGCTTTTATCTTATCGATTGCGTCGTAATCAGCCCTTCCGTCGCTGTCGAGGTCAAATTCACCGGCAATCACAAACTCATTCGTCTTTTTGCTGTCCCAAATCAGGTTCGCAACAACATCCCCTTCGAGAATGGGTTTGTTTATTTCGGAACGTACAATCCGTGCCGCCGAATGGTTTTTCGCGACATCGAATATTTCAACTTCGGCCTTTCCTTCGCCGCTATTGGTTACAGACGTACTCCTGTCATAAACAGTAAATCTCAATCCTCGATAAGCATGGTCGTCGCTTCCTATACTCAGGTGGACAACTTTCGCCTGGTCATCGACCAGTATTATCTCGCCGTCGGGCATAGAAGCCGCTACTTCACGGTCAGGCGCCGGCTTTATCTTTCTAAGCTCCTCCTGCGCACGCTTCATCAAATCCTCAGTTTCTTTTAACTGTGCCTGCGTCTTGGACAGCTCCTGGTTGGTTGTTCTCAGATTCTCCCTTTCCTCATTCAACTGGGTAAAGAGACTTTGAACCTGCTCCTCGGTATTTTTTCTCAGCAGCTCCTCTAGGTCTTTATAGTCCTGCTGGATTTCCCTGACCTGCTGTTCATATTTATCTTTTTCAGCCAGCAGAACCTGCTCTTTCTCAAAATTGGCCTTCATATCGGCATCGTATCGTTGCTGCAATTCATCGAACTGCTTTTGCAGGCCAGCGTTTGCTTCTACGGCATGGTCGATTTTTGCTTTCAAGTCTTCAATTACCTGTATAATACCGGTCTTATCGGGGTCCATAATATCAATGTATTTCTTTACCGGCTCCAATGTGTCTTTGACTTTTTTGCCGGCATCATTGACTTTTACTTCAGCCGATGTCGGTTCGGGCACGCCGCCTACGATTAGCGTTACCGCCCGGTCAAGATTGCCAACCATTTGACCGAGCCAGGATTTTCCAGATTCTTTCGAGCCGACTATAGTACCCAGTTTCGAGCGTTCGCTGCTCGTGGCCAAATCTCTAATCTGGCGCTCCAAGTCGTCTGCGTTTCTTCTGTGCTCCTCGGATTTGACGTAAAAGATTACCGCAACGGCTGTTGCAGCGATAAAAAGCCCAACAAAGACGATTAGTGTATAAAGCATTGTATTGCTTTGTTGTCTTTTGCCTGGCGGCATAATAACACTCCTAAAGAAATCTGTTCAGCGCTTAGAAAATAGCGTTTTTTACTGCTATTTGGCTATACAACCATCCGGGAAGTATTATCGCCCAAAAAAGGCTGTGAGTCAAGAAAAAACCAGTAAAAGGCCGTTTTACCGCTTGCAGCAAAGTCCAACGGCAGGTTTTTCGGTACAATCCAAAAAATTAGCAGAAAAATCAAATTTCCATGGAACAGTAGCCTCTTTTGGGTATATTATAATTAGTGAGATAAATATAAGGGAAGAAGTGAAAGAATATAGAAGGGAAAGGTGGAAAAGGTATGAGTACTTACAAAACATTTCTGGCTATAATTGCTATTTTGATGGTCGTTTCAAATGCTAATGCGGAGTTGATTCTAACGATCAATGATCTTGATGTGACAGAGCTATCGGTGATAAGTGGTACGAAAGATTTAATAATTGCTGTTACAGGGGAAAACGAGGCCAAAGCACAAAACATATCAGTCACAGCCGATAGTGGAAACCTTGAAATACTCACAGAGCCAAACATGTCGGTCGAGGAACCTGCCTCGCTCAAATATCTGTTTAACTTTACCGATGAAGCGGGGGCGGATACCATTAGACTTGCTGCTGGTAGCGAACTTATTTATCAACTTGTTTTACTTTCTGTGCTGGAAGAAAATAAGACAATTGCTTTTGGCATAGATTCTGAGACCCTTGCTGCTTCGCAGTCACAAGCACAACAAGAAAATTCTAATTTGGATGTGGTTGAAGAAATACTGAGTGAACCTAATGAGATCGGTCTACATAGTGAATCCAGTGAGCCTCAAGAGCCTAATATTCCAGATTCACTATTCAAGCCGCGAAATGAACCTCAACCTATGCTCGTGCACTGCCCGTATGACAGTATTAAACCTTACTGCTTGGAAGAGTTTGACTATTTTCCTATGATAATTGAAGAGAATTTTGGAGCTTCCGGTTTTACAACTTTGGATGGGTTCGGTTATGTGGAACTACAAGAGATTACCAGTAGTCAATTTTTAGACCCTAACGTAACTTACTACGTTCCGGATCCTCCTTTATTGATACATGGTGTAGGTGAAGGAATTGATGTAATAATTCCTTCCGGAACAACTATTATTCTTGCTGAGGATTGGGATTATGGAATTGTAGTTTATGACGGTGCAAATGTGTACTTCGGCGAACCAGAACCAGAAGCCAATGAACCAAACTCGATTTATGGGCCTGGTGACACAAATAATCCAGTGCCACCTGTTTGGATTGTCGGTGAGTCAGGCAGTTCATTTTTTAATAATATCTGTGGCATTTTCATCGATCGCACTGCCGGTACAAGATGCAAGCTGGATAATATTTGTTTAAGAGGGTTTTATTATGGGCTTGAGGTTGACCAACAGCTTGACTACCCGATATCGAATATTCATGCTTTTGGGTGCTATAATGGAATTCTGAGCTTTGGCCCTAACAGGATTCTTAATTCCAGTGTAAGCTACTACGGAATATGGTCTCCTGAATGGCAATATTACGGGCTTGCTTATTGTTTTCTGCCTGAGAGCTGGGACGGAAACATAATATTCGAGGGAGCTGACTTTGAGATTTACAACTGTTTGGCTGACGATGGTGATGATGGCTTTACGGTCTATGGACTGTATGAACCTAATGAACCACCTAATTTTTATTTGAGAGATTGCGTTGCTACGAATTGTTACTCAGGATTTAATGGCTGGAATGGGATAATTGCATTCAGCATAATCTGTCCCGGCCTTTACAACAATTATCAGAACAAGAATTTTTCAGAAATGCCATTTACCGACCCGGTGTATGAAGTGAACGACCCGCTTGTTGTTGATTCTAATGATTACAGGATTTTCCTTAATCCAGATTCTAATTTTGTTGACCACGGCTCAGGCTTGTCTCCATATCCCGGATGGACAACCCGCATCGATGGAATCCCTGATGAGGGTGTTGGAGATATCTGGCCACACTATCAATCCAAGCAAGTAGAGTTGCTGACGGCTGACTTGAATTCTGACCATATTGTTGATATGAATGATTTAGCAGAGTTTGTGGGTCAATGGCTCGTTCCCGGTCCTAATTCTGCTGATTTGAATAACGACCAAATAGTCAATTTCCTTGATTTTTCAGTATTAGCAAACCAGTGGCAAAACACCGAAATGTATATTGAGCTAATTGACTTAGCTCAATATACCAATATAGAACCAAATAACGTCTCTGGATATGTAGGAATTTATCTGAAGAATATTCCTTTATCTGCACAAACAGTATCCGTATATATGGATAATACGCCGATAGACAACTGGATACGTGACTGGACCACCTATGAATTGATTGGCTTTGAAAGCTATTTCTTCTCAAATGGTTGGCACACTATCAGACTGGTGTGCACAGATTTATACGGCAATGTGACTAACTATGAACCGATAAATGTGCGATTCAATAATCTGCTCTACAACGTTATGGACGATGGTTATTTTTATCATGGTGAGGATAAAGTGATAGGCGGTTTCTATGACGGAAACTCTGTCATAGAGGCGAATCTTACTAACATTGATGACCAAGTAATTTGGTCAGACACCTATGCTCCTGATGAGTATGTCAGTATTAACGTTCCTTGGATAGCCTTCGGCGATGAACAATTATGCACGCTAAGGATAACTGAGGCAGGAAGTGATACGGAATCTGAAATAGATTGGAAAAAGAAATTTGATAAATCTCTCTGGGCTTCCGGTGCCAAAATGGTAATAGTTATACCTAACGAAAATATATCTGAAACTAGAGGGGCTGCTATTTCTGCTTGTATCCAGGCTTGTAAGGATAGGAATGTAAGCTGGGTTTCTTTGTATGGATACGATGTTAATAAGGAGAATTTAACACATTTGTACACTAAATCGCTTGTAAAGTATATATACTGGGTTGGTCATGGAGCGAGTCAGGTCGAATCTGTAGAAAGAACAAATATAGAATGCTGGGGAAATAAAGGATGGCCTTGGGGCTGGATTCCATATTTTGGATATCGCAATATAAGGACATTTTCCTGGACCCGGCAATCACGCGATGCTGAGCCACTACCAGAGGACTATGATGAAGTAGGATTTGATTTATGGAAATTAGGAATGCACGAATCCTGGAACAAAAAAATAGTGTTCATTGATTGTTGTTCGAGCGCTAATTTGAGGATTTTTTATAATGGAATTGATATGCGTAATGATATGGCGGCAGCTTATGGGATGTTTTCGTTGCAGGGTCAAGGCAGCAAGGATCAGATTTACATTGGCTGGCGCGAGGAGACTAAATCTGGGTATTTAAAAGATTATATGACCCAAGGTATCAAACTGTTCTGGGAGAGAATGGGTATTGATGGAACGAGTCTTAGGGAAGCTCTTCAATATACCTGTGACCATCCAGTAAGCGAAGAAATGCTAATATCTTTTTGGGGTACTAACTTCCAGACTAATTTTTTCGATTATGGCGGAGATGATAATCTTTTCGTCCAGGGTAATGGGGAGCCTTATTTTAGTGGTACCGAATTAGAACCTTAAAATTTAGGAAGTCAATTATGAAACGGTTAATTTTTATACTGATAATTATACTAATAATCGGATTTCCGATTAGCTGTCATAAAACGTTAATTTATGATGAGAAAGTTTCTTTAATTCAGTCAGGTGTAATCAATGTTGGCTGGAAACATTCCGAACTGCTACGGCCCGGTTTTATTAAATACTGGGGTTATAACGAAAAAGACCAACCCGAGATAAAGCAGATTGTTGGTTTTCTTGTAGAGGCCGAAGAAACGTTATGTATTTTCAAGCCGAGGTACGAGCTCGTCTTTCTTTTTAAAAACGGACGTACTGAAAGCATCTCTTTTCTTTTAATGGGCAAAACATTTATAGGTGAAATTGGAGAAAAATGTGTAGTAAGTCTTCCGCTCGGTGAACTTTTGTGGAAATACCTACCGCAGCCTTCCTCGACGGATTTTCCATCATATTACAAGCACTTGGAAGAAATGAAAAAAATAAAGGAAAGTACAGAAAGAGAGCTCTTAATCCTCTATAGAGAAAACGCTGATGCCAATGAAATTCGCCAGCTTAAGGAAGAATGGTGGGATAAGATAGAGTTAGAATTCAAAAAATATCCTAAGGCGTACCCCGATCTTAATGAAGTTCGCTGCTTTAAAGAAGATTGGTGGGGAAAAATAGAAGAAGACGCAAAGCACTCTTGGGAAAATCCCGACAAGAATCAGCCATAAACCAACCTTCAAAGTTTTTGCAACAAAGGCGGTAATTCGCTTATTTCGTGGATTACGAATCGGGCAGGAGCGTCAGTTTGTTCAGAAGTTGAAGTGTGTATGCGGCTGGAACGAATTAGCTGAATTGTTAGAAACCCAAGTTTGTTCGGTGCGATAAAATCCTTTTCCTCGTTGTCAGCAACATAGGCCATAGCTTGAGGCCCAGTATTTAGCGTCTGTATCAGCTTCTCAAAACCGGCTGGTGAAGGTTTCCAGCAGTCCCTGCCGAGTTCTTCGGTATAAACAATGCATTTAAAA
>CAYWUO010000125.1:0-6931 GCA_964461285.1 uncultured Pirellulales bacterium | reverse complement strand
TTTTAAGCCGTAGGTCTTGGGTTCGAGTCCCAACACTCTCATTTTTAATTAGGAATGGCAATTCAATAGTCTTTGAAGTTTTTCATCCACTCCGGCCAGACCGGCGGGTCAGCATTCACATCGAAATCTCGATGCCACTTCAACTTCCACAACTGCTTTAGTTCAATCTTTCGTACGGAAAAATCTACAAAAAGCCCGTTTATATAACCTCTGTGCCGGTCGATGCAAAAGGCCTTCATATTAGGATAGCTTAACCCTGATACAAAATCACCCTCAAAATGAGGGGGCTCGACACTATTTTCAGGATTACCCGGAATTCCCCCAAGATAAGCACAATCAAGAAACATAAGGTATATTGTTTGCCCCACGGACATCAGAACGTCTCCAGTTGTTTTCTAAACTTTGTCCATACACGTCTATTTGATCAGGTGGGTCATTCGATACATTTCCATTCATACCGTAGCTGCCGTAAACACCTTCAAGTCCAAGGCTGGCATAGCTACTGTCAAACTTCCCCCAGGCAAGAAACTTGCTGCCGGGAACGTTATTGGTGTCAAATACATCCGAGGACGGTTTTGTTGCCATCGGACATAATCGCAATTCCGGCTCTTTAGTATATGGCTCCAATGTCTTTGTCCACATTATCGGCATCTTACCTCCATTTGGCAAAACCGCAAAACCACTGGCAAAAAATCCATTGTTATCCATTGTATACATCGCAAAGATTTTGCTTCACTGGCTCAGAACAGATTGACAGACAATTGTTCTTGCCTGTTGCCTTGCGAAGGAAATTGCCGGCATCAATATCGCCATAAGCAGTGCTATACAAGCAATTACCACTAAAAGCTCTACCAACGTAAAACCCGTTAAAAATCGTTTGGTAGACACTCCGCTTTTATTCATAATGGCAGCCATTAACCTCTTGTTGCATGCAAAATCACAAAAAACGGCGTAATCATATATTTTTTTAGTCTAAACTCAAGGAAAAACGAGGTGGTTACCCCGGGATTTGCTATTTTAAGCGGCTTGATTTATATAATCGGGGCGACAGGACTTGAACCTGCGACCTCTTGACCCCCAGTCAAGCGCGCTACCAAACTGCGCCACGCCCCGTATCAACAATATTGTAGTATACAAAAGCAGACAGAAACAGATGTTTTTGAACAGAAAAATTTTTTGAAAAGTATTTAAAAACCTCTTGACAAAGTTAGGCGCAACTAACTATATTAGGGACAACTTACATAATAGAGAAAAAACCTGTGTCAGTAGCGAAAAAAGACAATTTAAGTGCCTCTTTAGAGGATTATCTCGAGGCGATATTTAACCTTGACGGCGAGTTGAACGTAGCCCGCAGCAAGGATATTGCCAAATCTTTAAACGTATCCAGGGCCTCTGTTACCGGAGCGTTACGGATATTGAAGAAAAAGGGATTGGCCAATTATAAACCATACGATTATGTTACGCTCACCGAAGCCGGCCAGGCAATCGCTGCCGAAGTTGTCAAAAAGCACAATATTCTCAAATTCTTCTTCTCCGATGTGTTAGGGATTAAGGATGATATTTCCCAGCAGGCCGCCTGCAGGGCAGAACACACACTTGGGCCGGAGGTCATCGCAAGACTTTTGTGCTTCATCGACTTTCTTAACCATAACAATAAAAATGGGTATGACCTGCCGGGAAAATTTAAACAGTTTTGTAAAAAGAGGTTGCAGGATACCAAAAAAAAGCAGGTGACCAAATGACCGAAAAGCAACAACCAGGGCAGGAGCAATTAAGGCCATTGTCGATAGTCAAGGCCGGTGAAACAGTGAAGTTAGCCAAAATAGAAGCCGGACGGGGTTTGAACAGCCGGTTAGCCTCAATGGGACTATTGCCCGGTGTGGCGATGAAAGTCGTCAGCAACGGTCATCCCGGACCTTTTGTAATAAGCGTCAAAGGTTCCAAAATGATGTTGGGCAGAGGGATGGCTCATAAGATTTTGGTCGGAGAAATTTAGCATTATATCCACTTCTCATAGAGTAAATCTGAAATATTTTGAAAGACGATATAAGTAATGAACTGGTTGAGTCACATCCCTGAGTATATTAATCCAAATATCGTTGAGATTGGCAAGTTTCAAATACGCTACTACAGCTTAATGTATCTTGTTGCTTTTACTATCACATATTTACTTGTTTCGTACAGACTAAAAAACGAAAGATACGAATATTCCAAAAATACTATAAAAATTTATTTTATGTATGCTATTTCAGGTACGCTGATTGGGGGAAGACTCGGCTTTGTATTATTTTATGATTTAACGTACTTCATCGCACATCCATTAAGAGTAATTTGTCCATTTGATTACTCAAACGGATTCCACTACACCGGTCTTTTCGGAATGTCTTATCACGGCGGATTACTTGGAGTAATTTTAGCTTCTTTGCTTTTTTGCTATAAGGAAAGAGTCAACTTCTGGCGTTTTGCAGACCTGGTTTCACCTGCGATTCCCTTAGGGTTTACATTTGGTCGGATAGGCAATTTTCTCAACGGAGAGCTTTATGGTCGAGTTACATCTGTTCCCTGGGGGATGTACTTTCCTTTAGATGAAACTCATCAATTGCGACACCCCTCACAGCTCTACGAGGCCTTTTGTGAAGGACTATTTCTTTTCATAATTCTTTGGAGCATAAGAAAAAAGCGGTATTTCGATGGCTTTCACTTTTGCTTTTATATCATCGGCTATGGAATAATTCGGTTTTGTATTGAATTTGTAAGAGAGCCAAACCCTGGGCTGGAGTCCATATGGCATTTATTCACGATGGGACAGGTTCTTTGCATTGTTATGGTGTTGGGCGGCACTTTTGTTATGTTGATAAGAAAGCAATCAATAAAGTTATCGTTGGAGCAAAACGTCAATCAGTAGATATGCAATATGACCGACAAGAAGAAAATAACTGTAGCGTTGGCCGGCAATCCCAATAGTGGAAAGACCTCTATATTTAATATGCTGACAGGTGCTCATCAGCACGTTGGCAATTATCCCGGTGTAACGGTCGAGAAAAAGCAGGGATTGTGCAAATACGCCGGATACAAAATGACCGTCGTGGATTTGCCGGGAACATACAGCTTAACAGCCTATTCCACTGAAGAGCTTGTTGCCCGCAATTTTATCATCGATGAGCATCCGGATGTTGTGGTCGATATAGTGGATGCCTCCAATATCGAACGAAATTTGTATCTGGCAACACAGCTTATCGAAATGGATGTGCCTCTGGTTTTGGCTTTCAATATGAGCGATATTGCCGAGCAAAGAGGTCTGAGTTTCGACATCGAGCAGCTTTGCGACCTTTTGCAGGCAAAAATAGTTCCTACGGTGGGTAATAAAGGTAAAGGCAGAACCGAACTGCTTAATGCCGTTATCCAAATAGCTCAAATGAGAAAGACCGAACGCACTCACCATGTGCATTACGGGGATGAAGTTGAAACAGAGCTTGAAAAAATCGAAACGCTTATCACGAAGCACGAGCAGCAAGTAACGCAAAAATACAATTCCAGGTGGCTGGCGGTCAAGCTGCTCGAACAGGACAGCGAAATAACAGAGAAAATTCATAATAAAGAAATCCTCGAGACAGTAACTGCAAGTATCGAGCATTTAAGAACGATATTCGCCGATGAGCCGGAAATCATAATCGCCGACCGCAGATACGGTTTCATATCCGGTGCGTGCCAGGAGACCATCAAAAGCACCGTCGAATCCCGGCACAGCAAGAGCGATATGATAGATGCCGTAGTAACAAATCGCATACTGGGGCTCCCGATTTTTCTTCTGCTGATGTATCTGGTCTTTTTCCTGACATTTAAGGTCGGCGAATATCCGATGGGCTGGCTGGAGCAACTCTTCAACTGGGCGGGTGTAACGATAACGGGCTTCTGGCCGGTAGAAAGTGAGAGCTGGCTAAAATCTCTCCTTGTTGACGGCGTCATAGGAGGCGTCGGCGGTGTAATTGTATTTTTACCTAACATACTATTATTGTTTCTGGCAATCGCCCTTCTCGAAGATTCCGGCTATATGGCAAGGGCGGCGTTTATTATGGACCGAATAATGCACAAAATCGGTCTGCATGGCAAAAGCTTTATACCGATGCTTATCGGTTTCGGCTGCTCGATACCGGCCATAATGGGAACACGAATACTGGAGAACAGACGCAATCGATTCACGACAATAATGGTGATACCATTGATGAGCTGCGGTGCGAAATTGACGATTTACGCCCTTATAATACCAGCTTTTTTCCCGGAGCAATTGCGCGGGCCTGTGCTCTGGCTGATTTATCTGATTGGAATTATACTGGCGGTCATTTGCATTAAGGTTTTGCGGCTGACTGTTTTCAGGGGGGAGACTATCCCGTTTGTTATGGAGCTGCCGCCTTATCGTATGCCTACTTTGAAATCCATTTTCATCCATATGTGGCAGAGGGGCTGGATGTACTTGAGAAAAGCAGGCACGATTATTCTCGCTATATCGATTATACTCTGGGCGACGATGAGTTATCCGAAGCCGGACGAAAAATCCCTGGCTGGACTTGATAGCGAGCAGGCACAGCAAAAAAAACTGGAATATTCGATTATTGCAAGGATAGGAAGAACAATTGAGCCAGCCCTTAAACCGCTCGGCTTCGACTGGAAGATTGGAACTGCCCTTATTGGAGCTACTGCTGCAAAGGAAGTATTTGTATCCCAATTGGCAATAGTGTATGCAGTCGGCGGTGCCGATGAGGGCTCGCAGACTTTGAGGGAAAAGCTGCAGGCGAACTACACGCCTCTGACGGGGTTTTGCATTATGCTGTTTTGCCTGATTAGTACGCCTTGCATAGCGACGATCGTTATGACAAAGCAGGAGACGAATTCCTGGTTCTGGGCGCTCTTTCAATTCCTCGGCCTGACCGTTTTGGCCTATATCATAACTTTTGCTGTTTATCAAATCGGCAGCTTGATAATGTGAAAAATTGGCTTTGATTGGGTTTGTTTTTAATTGAATAGTTCATGGTTCGTTGTTCGTAGTTCATTGATTTAAAAGAACTTAGGTTCATTCGGTCGTTTCGGAAATTGGGTTTGGGATTTTTGGGCCAAAAATGGGGGTGCGATTTCATAACAATTTGATATATCATAACTTACGTTCGGCCGATTTCTTGTAAAATTGGGTTTGTTTTGCATACTTGCTCGCTTTTGATTGACTGATGTTTCTGGCGAAGGTTGACAAAAGTGAGAAATCCGAAATCCTAATATCGAAATCCGAAACAATGTCAAAACTCCAAATAACAAATGTTCAAAACGAATTTTAGTAGATTATTTGACTTGGACGGCTTGTCCTGTGACTTGCGGAGCTCCACAGCCCCGAAATCGGGGCCTCCCCCAGTTGGTAATATTATACCAGCGATGGCCGGTTTTTCAAGCAGAAATCGGCATTTTTTGAAAATAAAAGCCGATTTTTCCGCAACTCGTTATGTAGTAAATGTTAGCGGCCTCCGAAATGATTATTGATTCCTTCGACAAGCTCAGGACAGGTAGTGATAAATGATTATTTGTGGTATCGCTGCGCGATGGTAATTTAATATTTTGCCACAAAGGCATCTGCCTTCGCCAAGGCTTCGGCGGACAGGCTCCGACACAAAGAATTTTAACCACGGATTCCTTCGACAAGCTCAGGACGAGGTAACGCGGATTTGCACTGATTTATTTTACCACAGAACTCATCCGACGTCGCTAAAGCTTTGGCGGGACAAGCAGAGCACGCAGAGATTGCTTAAATCCTAATATATAAATTCTAAATCCTAAACAAATCCAAAATACCGAAATACTAATGTTCAAAATTAACCGCGGATTAACACTAATTGTTTTTTAACCACACATTATACTCCTGTCGGAGGAGGCCTTTGCCATAGCCGGGCCTGCGGCGGATTAAATGTAATGGGTAGAAGAGGGCCAGTTTAGTTTCTCTAATAGCGACAAGGTACTACACAGTATCGGTCTATGCATCAGGAAGAGTTAAAACCTTAAGTTTTTGCTCCTGAGGCACCTGATTCCGATGTATATGACAGTAAGCCTCATGGTTATAGATACTCAAGATACACTTGCAGTGCGGAAACTTGCATTTCCTGCCCTCAATCGAAGTCTTTAGTATTTTTCCCATCGTTACTCCTTTAGGTAGATGGTTTTCTCACAATCCGCTGCTGGTCTGTAATTATACCCATTCCGGTTAAAATTGCAAGATTTAATTCGCCAGCGGAGGACTCGACCAATCTATTGAATTTCAACAAATTACGATTCAACTTATCTCTTTCAACGCTTTAATCCCTGCCGTGGCAAATCAACAGGAACAGGAAACCTAATACGGCTCACGGTACTACTCAATCGTTCCATTTGGCCTCCAGTGGTTGCGCCAATCGAAAAAACAGAAATGCCTGCTTTGCCCTCAGCCGTGGTACTGCTCTCCGCAGTGACGGCAACATCAAATTCAATCTTGGTTTTGCAGCGATCTATGGGGAATTGATTTACAATTTCCGCAGTACTTCCTGATTTTTCTACATATTCTTGAGCATCTTGTATTCCATCGATGATCTGCTTTAGAGTAGTTGTAACAAATTCTCTTAATTCCATATTTTTAGCCAGTCAGATTTATAAATTGAAGTTATTTCAAACACAATAATATACAACACGATTTATTAAAATTTAGCCCCGTTAGATAGACGACAACGACTTTAACTCACGGGCTGAATCTCGCGGATGTTTCCCTCAGAGAGAGATGGTGGGGCAAGCCCCACCCTACATCTGAATTATACCGAATTTGAGCTTATAAGGCAATAGATTTTTAGTTAATTAGAGGATTAGCGAATTGGTGAATTGTCGAATTAGTTATTGAGCTTCCCTACATTTTCTTTCAGAAAATAAG
>CAYWUO010000124.1:0-6967 GCA_964461285.1 uncultured Pirellulales bacterium | reverse complement strand
TCCCATGCAGGCCGAGCCCGTGAACCTGGTCAGGCGGGGAACCGAGCAGCCATAAGCGTGAGCCTGGCTGTGCTGTGGTAAACCCGGCCATCTTTTAAAAATGAGTTACACAGTTTTAGCAAGAAAATACAGGTCTCAGACGTTTGACGATGTCGTCGGGCAGGATGCCATCAGCCAGACACTCAAAAACGCTATCAAAACCGGCAGGGTGGCCCATGCATATTTATTTACAGGCACACGTGGTGTCGGCAAGACCACTATGGCGAGAATTCTGGCAAAATCGCTTAATTGCCTGTCTGTCGATGAGCCGACAATAAAGCCGTGCTGTAAGTGTGATAGCTGCACGGCAGTAAATATCGGCGAAGATATCGATGTTATTGAAATCGACGGAGCGACAAACAACGGCGTTGAGCAAATCCGCGAGCTGCGTCAGAACGCCATTTACAGACCAGCGCGCTCAAGATTCAAGATTTACATTATTGACGAAGTGCATATGCTGTCGACGGGAGCATTCAATGCCCTGCTTAAGACACTGGAGGAGCCGCCAAGCCACGTTAAATTTATCTTCGCCACCACAGAGCCGACCAAGGTCATCCTGACTATACAATCCAGATGCCAGAGATTCGATTTTAATAATATTCCAGTTGGCAAAATAGCCGAGCAATTGAAATTCATCCTCAAGCAGGAAAAAATAAAATATGAAGACGATTTGGTTTTGCCGCTGGCGAAGATGGCAAACGGCTCGATGAGAGACGGCCTAAGTTTACTGGATAGATTATTAAGTACGGGCGCAGAACCTTTGAAAACCGAGCTTTTGGAGCAGTATCTTGGAAGTCCCAACAGCGAAAAAATCTATAATCTTATCGCAAAAATAGGCGACAGCGACGCGGCCGGGACGCTTGCCACTATCGAGGATTTGATCAACAGCGGCATAGGAGAGGTACAGATTGCAGATTCGCTGATTGAGTTTATGCGAGATTTGATGGTGGTTAAATCCACGTCGGCCGACAGCGAAATTCTGGCGTTGACGGGCGAGCAGCAAAAACGAACAAGCGAATTAGCTGAGAAATTCGATACTGCCGGTCTTGTTTACAACATAACCGCCCTTGAAAAATTACGATGGGCGCTGAAAAATAGCGATACGCCCAGGGCGCTTCTGGATGCACTGATGTTACGGTTTGCCCTGAGTGAGCATTTTTTAAATGTCGATGAGCTTATGTCGCGATTGCAGGGCGGTCCTGCACCTGCCGTTAAAAAAAAAGGGCCGACAAACGTAAAAACTGAGACGATAGACGGCCCGGGCTCCGCCTTCGGCTACGCCGAGGCAAGCAGACGAGGGGGGACCCAGGCTTCGCCTTCGGCTACGCTGGGGCAAGCAGATGACGGACGACAGCCGGAAGAGCATAGAAGACAAGCGACAGATAACAGTACAAAGGTGAATAATAAGCAGCAAGGCAAAACCGCCAGCCAGAAGAGAAATGAAATCATCAGCGACCCCGCAGTCAAAGCCGTCCTTATCGGTCTGGAAGCAACGATAACTGGAGTCGAAGAAAATCCAAACAATTGATTAGTGATAATTTTATTGGGACGATGGGTGGCAGCCTCAAAGCTTGTCCTGAGCGAAGCCGAAGGGCGCAGCTTGGGGAGGGCCTGTGAGTGATTGATTATGAGTGGCATTTATACAGAAAGTTTGAATAAGCTGATTGAGGAGTTTGGGAAGCTGCCGGGGATTGGGCCCAAGTCGGCGGAAAGGCTGGCTTTTCATATATTGAAATCCCGACCGGATGAAGCTATGGCTTTAGCAGATGCCATCCGGGACGTTAAAAACAAAATCAAACGCTGCCAGATTTGCTATAATTATTCAGAACAAAAAATTTGCGTAATCTGCTCCGACCAGAGGCGGGACAAGAGCTTAATATGCGTAGTCGAGCAGCCAAAGGACGTCATTGCACTGGAAAAAACCGGGGAGTGCAAGTGGGTCTATCATGTCCTTGGCGGCCACATCGCACCATTAGATGGAATTGAGCCGGATGATTTGACAATCGATAAGCTCGTCGAACGCGTTCGAAAAGGAGGCGTCAAGGAAATCATAATGGCTACCAATCCCAATATGGCCGGCGACGGAACAGCACTTTATATAAGCTCACTGCTAAGAGATACCGGCGTTAAAATTACACGGCTGGCAAGAGGCCTTCCCACAGGCAGCACTATCGAATATGCAAGCGGCAAAATGCTTACCGACGCTATAATCGGCAGACAAAAGTTAGAGTAGTTAGCAAATTTTGAATCTACAATCGAATCTTGACGAAGTATCTCGGCCTGCTTATGATATAATAAAGTTGTATGTAGTTCCTCGCTCGTGGTAAATGACAGACGAAATAAGAGATACGTGTCAAGATAGTTTGCAGGTGCATTTATGAAGTTGGAGATGAGAGGTGACATGCGGATGGAGCAGCGGATGAAGCTTGCTCCACATATGATTCAATCAATGGAGATTCTCCAGCTTCCCATCCTTGCACTGCAGGAAAGAATTGAGCAGGAGCTGAACAGTAATATTGTTCTGGAGCTGGCGGAGCCGTCGAATCCCGAAGAAATCCAGGCGACGGATGAGCGGGTTCAGGATGATATAGATAACAAAGATTTAATTATCAACACGGACAACAATAAAGTCGAAGACTTTCAGCGCCTTGATAGTATCAGCGATGATTTTAACGGCTATCTGCAGCAGACGGAAGCATTCCGTCCTCGCGCTCGAGATGACCAGCCGGACAGAAAGCTGGAGGCGTTAAAAAATACCGAAGCCCTTCCACAGTCACTGCACGAATATCTCTCAGAGCAGTGGGGGCTGGTCGAGGCCGCTGAACCAATAAAAAAAGCCGGTGATTTGATTATAGATTATATTAATGACAGGGGATATCTCTCCGTAAGATTAGAGCAGTTGCACAACAAGGATAAAAATGATTTTACGCTCGACGATTTGAAGCAGGCGCTGGAGCTTGTACAAAAACTGGAGCCGGCGGGCGTTGGTGCACGAGACCTTCGGGAGTGCCTGCTTATCCAGATGGCTCAAAGCGGCAAAGATATGAGCTTCGAGCAGCGTCTTGTTTCCGAGCATATGGAAGACCTTCTCGAAAATCGTCTGCCGGATATTGCCCGGAAGATGAACTGCGATATCGATTCAATCAATCGGGCCGTTGAGCGTATGAGCAAGTTTGATACCTCCCCGGGCCTGCAGATTAGCCAGGAGCAAAACCACCCTATTACTGCTGATGTGATAGTGGAGCCCTCGGAAGACTCTGATGGTTATACTGTACGCCTGGCTGATTCCAGTCTGCCGCGCCTGAGAATAAATAACTACTATGCAAAAATGGCGAGAGATGCCGGCGTTGCTGAGAAGACGAGAAAGTTTTTGCATAACAATATCATTTCTGCCCGATGGATTATAGATGCAATAGAGCAGCGGAAAAATACACTGCTGAGGGTAACCATGGCCATAGTCAAATATCAAAGGGATTTTTTTGACAAGGGTCAGCTTTATCTTCGGCCACTGCCGATGTCGAAAGTTGCAGATGATGTTGGTGTGCATCTGGCTACTGTCTCTCGCGCCGTTGCCGCTAAGTACGTACAGTGCTTATGGGGTGTATTGCCGCTGAGAAAGTTCTTTAGCGGTGGTACCGAAGCCGTCAACGGCGAATGTTTGAGCTGGGAAGCTGTAAGGGCAAAATTGCAGCAGATTATAGACGCCGAAGATAAATCCAGGCCCTTAAGCGACGATAAAATACGAGAAAAATTGGTCGAGGCCGGCATCAATAACCTGGCCAGAAGGACCGTCGCCAAGTACCGCAAACTCCTGAAAATCCCCGCCGCAAGATTAAGAAAAAGATATTAATCTTGGTACCTGCTCACAAATATCTACTCGGCTGTAATGATATCACCCTTAATCGGTGAATAATTGACCTTCTGTTTTTCTTCACCATCCTCTATCACATTCACTTTTTGGAAATAACACTTAATCCCGGTCCCATCCTGTATTATGGGAGTATTTTGAAGATGGTAATGCAGGTGTGGCTCAGAGGAGTTTCCTGAGTTTCCACACAGGCCTATCTTTTGACCGGCCAGGACTTTCTCGCCAATCTTCACGTTTATGCTGCCGAGTTTCAGATGAGCCAGTACAGATACTTCGTAATCACTGTGTTGAATAAAGACGGCATTTCCCAAAGCTGAGTACGGATTCATTGAGCCGGGGACATTGTCTCTGACGCCTGTTATGACATCGGTTACTGTGCCGTCTGCGGGCGCGTCTATCTCCCTGCCAAAGGCATTGTAATCTTCGTTTGTATTACTGTTTCCTTTGCGGGTATTGCCGTCGGCGCCAACGCCAAGAAAGTCGAAGGCAAATCGCTGATTGTCAACATCGTGGTGTTGATTAAGCTCTTTTGTGTCACCGCCCCATGCAACAAGCCATTTGCCCTTAAAAGGCAAATACAGTTTTGTCTGGTGTTTTTTCGGCACCGGTATATCTGCTTTGTGAGGCAGGAACTGTATGCCGATGATTTTGTTGTCATCGTTCAGCCAAACCTTTATATCCAATTTACCATGTTCACAGTGAGCAACAAATGTCGCCTGGTGCGGTGGAGTCAGTCTCGGCTCACCGAGCTTCTGGATTTTACCATATTGCGCTAAGAGATTTTCGAAAAATGGCTTTCTCTTCTCCAATGGAAAAAAATCTTCCATATTCTGGTCAAAATCCTCTCCGGTAGCCGCGTAATCTTTCTCATTGATGGCTCTGACCATTTTGTCGACAACTCTCTCAAATCTCTCTGCCGGCTGCTCCGCGAATACGGGGGCAATCATACACGCCAAAATAAATACCAAAGTACTTTTTCTCATTTTAAATCTCCTAAGAATAATTCATAAATTGTAGAAAAATAACAACCATTCATCAAATAAAAAGGCATATTCCCTGTTTTGTTTTCCATCATAATCCCATAATAACAACTACATGAGGATATTTAATTCCCTGCGAAAACAGCGAGATTGCTGCGAAGATTCTTTAAAAATACTTGTCTTTTGCCGAACTATATATTACTATATGAGTATATAATCACATAGATGTAAGTTGTAAGTTCAGGAGATGAAAAATGTTAGACTCGAAAAAGCATCTGTTATTTGAAAAGCAGGCGGAGATTGCAAAATCGATAGCCCACCCTTTGCGGATTGCGATTATCGATTTCCTAAAAGATGGCGAGCAATGTGTCTGCGATATTGCAGAGAACGTCGGTTCTGAAAGGTCGAACGTCTCACGGCATCTTTCGGTGATGGTTAAAGCGGGAGTCTTGGAATATCGCAAGGAAGGTCTCAAGGTCATCTACAAACTAAAAACCCCTTGTGTTCTCGACTTCTTTTCCTGTATGAGGCGCGTTTTAAAACAGCAGGTAAAAGACAATGAGCAATTGCTCAAAACCCTGTAGTTTGAAAGGTTCATAATGTCCTGGAAAACGGAATGGAAAAAACTAGCCTTCGTTGTTGCTGTTTTTCTGGCCTGTTTCTTTTTGCCTGCTGGTATTGCCCGCTTTGATAATGCCATCATAGATTCTTTGCACCTGGTTAAATGGTATGCCCGCGAGCATGTTATACTTTGCCTGGTGCCTGCTTTTTTTATCGCTGGTGCGATTTCCGTTTTTGTCAGGCAGACCTCGATAATAAAATACTTAGGGACCAGGGCAAACAAGGTACTGGCTTATGGTGTAGCATCTGTTTCGGGAAGTATCTTGGCCGTTTGTTCCTGCACGGTTTTGCCTTTGTTTGCGGGCATTTACAAAATGGGGGCGGGACTGGGGCCGGCGACGACATTTCTTTATTCCGGCCCGGCTATAAATGTCCTTGCAATAATTCTGACTGCCCGAGTCCTTGGGCTTGAGATGGGTATCGCCCGTGCAGCAGGAGCTATTATTTTCAGCGTAGTCATCGGTCTTTTGATGCATCTTATCTTTCACAAAGAAGAGCTTGCCAAAGCACAGTCTCAGGTAACGATGCCGCAGCAACAACCTAATCGAACCCTGGGTCAGCATGTGTTGTATTTTGCAGCTATGGTAGCGATTCTCGTCTTTGCCAACTGGGCGCGCAGCGGAGATATCAAGGCAGTTTTCTTATGCTGCCCCGGCGGGCTGAGTACTTACGAGATTGAAGGGACACTCATCAGTAAGAGCGAGGAGGGCGTGACAATTCTGGATGCTTCCGGAGAAACGCATAATATTCCAGCTGAGTTAATTCGGGATGTCCGGGAGTTCAACAAAAGCAATCCTTATGAGCTGATTCATCGTTTTCGCTGGATTATCGTTACCGCTCTTCTGTTGGTTTTCGTTTTTATGTTACGGTACTGGTTTACAAAGACCGAAATTCTCGACTGGATAGAAGCCACGTGGGGCCTTTCATTGCAGATACTGCCCTGGCTGTTAGCGGGTGTACTGATTGCGGGTTTTCTTCTGGGCAAACCCGGCCCGGGACATAAAGGATTGATACCGGCAGAGTGGGTAAATGCAGCCGTAGGAGGAAATTCGATACGGGCCAACCTTTTTGCCTCGATTGCAGGGGCATTTATGTATTTTGCGACGCTGACAGAAGTGCCTATCCTGCAGGGGTTGATGGGAGCGGGGATGGGCAAAGGACCGGCTTTGGCACTACTATTAGCCGGGCCTGCATTGTCACTGCCTAATATGCTGGTTATTCGCTCTGTTATGGGAGCGAAAAAAACTATAGTTTTTATTCTGCTTGTGATTGTTATGGCAACGATTTCCGGAATGGTCTTCGGCGCAATTTGGAGATAGATTATGAAATCGGAAGAAAGAAAATCCTTTAAAATAGAGCCGATAGGAACAATTCATTCACCCTTCACTAAAGCCGATGGCGTGCCGATACAATCCGCATTAGCCAGGGGCATGGAAGGCTGGATTGATATATTCCCTGA
>CAYWUO010000123.1:0-7059 GCA_964461285.1 uncultured Pirellulales bacterium | reverse complement strand
GCTGCTTTTGCTCAGCCAACTCACGGATTATCTTCAGAAGTTCTTTATAAAGGTCTTCGGTCCATCGCTGGTCCTTCAATGCTCTCTGCTGGTTATTGAACTGCCGACCAGCTTCAAGCTCTGCCTGCTTTTGCATCAGCTCCTTCATCTGTGCCAGATAGTCACCGCTGCCGGGCTTTAACGCTCTCAGGCCGTCTCTCTGCTGTTCAATCTCTTTCTGCAGCTTCTCCATCTCGGCTTCCCACTTGCTTTGGTCCGCCATAGCTTCTTGTCTGTGCTTGGCATTTTTCTTACAATCACGGAATATCTTTCGAATATTTACAACACCTATCTTTGTAACATTTTCAACGGCTTTCGACTCGGCTGAACTGTATTCATGGCCCATAAGCAATACTATTGCGCCTATTAAACAATATAAAGCCAATGTTTTAGTCTTCATAAATTATCCTTTCCAGATTCTTGCCCTGACTGACAATCAAATAATCAACTTAAAACATTCTTCCTATGGAGAAGCTGAAGGCTCGCGTTCTGTCCTCGTCATCTTTCATAAATGGTGCTGCAAGCTCAAATCTCATCGGCACAGGACCAAACCACTGCGGTATCATTATTTGTACGCCGGCGCCTGCCGAAGCACGATAGCCGCCGGTGTCAATTACGCCGCTATCAACGAAAAATAATGCAGAAAAATTGTCGCTGAACAAAGGCAGCGTAAGCTCCGTGCCGGCCAGAAAAATCCATTCGCTACCTATCGGGTCTTCCCGCTTAGGATCAAGGACATTTCTCTGCAACCCTCTGGTACTTACTCCACGATACTGAAATCCCCTGATTCCGTAAGTGCTTGTACCGCCTGCATAAAATTTTTCGAAAGGCTGTGCATTACCTAAAATATATCCCCCTTTAAGTTGGGTAGTCAGAACGGTCTTACGCTCTGCCAAATCCTCATAAAGCTTACTGTACCATCTGTATGTTCCACCCAACACCCCAAAGTTTTCATCGCCGGTAACCTGTTCGTAATGCACATTAAACGTGCTGCCTGCACTTGGATACCACATATCGTTTCTTAAATCTCTGCCGGCACCAAGCCTAACACCAACAAGAAGATTATCACCTTTAATATCAACGATTTCCTGAGGCGCGTCAATTGCAAGGTCGCCGGCGTTAACATTTTCACATCTTAGACCAATACTCTTTCGCCATTTGCTCTTAAATCGCCTCTCGAATCCTACAAATCCTTTGGTGCGCTGCTCATCATAGCTTTCTCTCCACCTTCCCCAGCTTGAGCCGGCTACATCCAGCGACACCGGTTTGTCTCGAAAGTACGGCTCGGTAAATGTAATCGAATACTGGCTGACTTCGGTCCCCGGCTCAGCAGCAATCCTGAGACTCTGGCCGCCACCCTTGAAGGCTCTGCCTGTTATAAATTCTTTAAAACTCTCCGGCCAGTCGGTAATGTCGAAATTGCGCTGGTTGTAAACCAGCTGTCCCATAACCGCGGCGTCACTCGACACGGCTCCACCTATCATTATCATTCCAGTCCGGCCCTCTTTTACATCTACCTTCACATCCTTTTGGTCAGGCTCTCCGCTACCTGACTCAACAGGCCCAATCATCACCTCCTCTGCCATCATCGCCCTTTGAACTCTTTTCTCCAGTTTACCGCCTCCGGACTTGGGAGCAATATCTGCATTGTACAATTGGCCCGGCGAAAATTCGTATTCATCGAGCACTCGCCTGATAACCTTATCCTGCGTGCTCTCATTGCCGCTTATATCAATCCGCCCAATCCGAAACTGTCTACCTTCAACGATATCAAACATAACATTGACATTATTTATATCAGCAATAAATTGGGGTCTATGCTCAATTTTTGCATCGATATAACCTCGTTCTCGATAAAACTTACCGAGCCGCTTGGCGTGCGAATCAACAAGCTTTTTATTATAAGCCTGACCCTGTTCTAATTTCAGCCCCTCCAGCAATTTCTGCTCATTAAAACTCTCAGCGCCGGCGAAAATAATGTTCCTAACATTATAAACAGGCCCCTCATCAATCTCGAAAGTGATTTGTGCCTGCCTCTTGTTTTTAGAATAGTCTACCATTGGCTTTATGTTGTAATCGAGATAGCCCCTGTTGTAGTAGATATTTTTCAGCCGTAATACATCCTCGGCCACTTCTTCTTCAACGTAGTACCTCGGCAGAACAAGCCATCTTTTTTCTGCAATCTTTATAATCTTTTTAAGTGCCGAGGTCTTTATTGCCTTGTTGCCGCTAAACCCAATCTTGGCTATTATAACTCTCGGCCCTTCGTCAATAGTATACACTACAAATCCGTCTTTAAGTTTTTCGCCGTCCAGCGCCACATCAGCAAAAGCATAGCCTTTATTGATATAAAATTCGGAAATCGTCTCTCTATACGCTTCAGCTAAAATCGGGTCTATGCGGTCACCTGCCTTAAAGCCCAGTTTCTTCCTCAGTGTTTTGTCTGTATACGCACGGTTGCCGACAAAATCAATTTTGCGAATAATGTTTTGCTCAACAACTCCTTCCGCTTCTGCCCCGGCTTCGGGAATTTTATCCTGCTCCTTATCTGAAAATCCAGGCCCTCCGAGCTGAGTGGATGAACATCCCATACCACAAAACACAAGCGTTATAACAATTATTAAGAATCTTTCTCTCATCCGAGCTCCCGAATAAAAAGTCAGAAATCAGATTTTTCTGTCATCTGCCTTCTGTCAAAATGGCACCGATTGTTCCTCCACAAAAGATGCATTCTCAAACCGTGTATATCTTTCCCTGAATACAAGCGACACAACTCCCGTCGGGCCGTTACGCTGCTTGGCTATTATCAGCTCAGCGTTATTGTCCTGTATATAATCTTCTTCACCGCGATGGTAATAATCTTCACGGTGCAGCAAAATTACAACATCTGCATCCTGCTCGATACTGCCGCTTTCACGCAGGTCGCTCATTCTCGGCTTATGACCTTCCCTGCCCTCCGGAGAACGGTTCAACTGGCTCATAACAACAACAGGAATGTTTAGCTCCCTCGCCAAAGCCTTGATATATCTTGATATTGTCGTGATTTCCTGCTGGCGAGACTCAACCCTGCCGCCCAGGTGCATCAACTGTAGATAGTCCACAAAAATACACTGGATATTGTGCTGGCTTTTCAGCCGCCTCGCCTTGGCGCGAAGCTCCAGCGGATTCATCGAGCTGGTGTCATCGATATAAATCGGAACATCTTTTAACGTCTCCGACGCCATTGCCAGCTCCTGGTAATGCTCGGCACTGAGCATGCCCTTTCTTACCAGCTGGGTATCAACCTTGCTGATACTGCACAAAAATCTCTCAGCAAGCTGCTGTCTTCCCATCTCTAAAGAAAAAATGCCAACCGGCACTTTCTCCTGAACACCCATATACTCGGCGATATTCAAAGCCAGAGAGGTCTTGCCCATACTCGGCCTTCCTGCTACTACAATCATCTCTCCGTTCTGCAGACCGCACGTCTGGTCGTCAAGCATATGATAACCGGTCGCCAGCCCCGTAATATGTTTTCCCTCACGCTTCTCGATAAGCTCGTATGCCCGGGATACCAGCTCCTTCAAAGAGCTCGCCGTGCCGCTTATCTTCTTATCGGTAATGGCAAAAATCTTTCGCTCCGCCTCATCGAGTGTCTCGTTCGTCTCAGTATTCTGCTCGTATGCCTCATCCAGTATCTCTGCCGCTGCAACAATAATCTCACGAAGCAGCATCTTGTCTTTGACAATCCCCGCATAATACGTCACGTTAGACGAAGACGGCACCGAGTCCATAATCTTGCCGATATACTCCACACCTCCGACCGCTTCGAGCTGCTTGCGACGCTCAAGCTCATCACGAAGCAGTATCGTATCTACGGCCTCGTCTTTATGCTTCTCGTAAAGCGAAATTAGTGCATTAAATATATAACGATGTTCGAGACGGTAAAAGCTATCCACCCCTAATTGCTCAATAACATCACTAATACATTCCGGGTCAATGAGCATCGAACCCAGCACTGCCGCCTCAGCCGCCAATGACTCCGGCATGCTCCGGCCACCATACTCCTTCGGCGCTTCGCCCGCGAAGCGAGGCGAGCCGGCCCCGCCTGCCATCCCCCTGACAGACCTCGACGAGCTCAGCCGAGTCGAACGAACCGCCTCAAGAGACGCATCTCTGCCCCCCGAAACCGCCTTCGTTCTTCCATTAACAGCCATAATCAAGTCCTCCATAACAAACCAACGGTCCGACCGTCCTGGGCTCACCGCCGAAGGAGTATCCTACACGCTCATCAATTGCCTGTCAAAAATTATTTTTTGCCACAAAGGCACCAGGACACGAAGTTTCAACTATATATCTTTTCATTTTAGTTCTTCTTTGCGCCTTTGTGTCTTCGTGGCTGTTTTATTTATTGTTTTAATTATTGTACATCACAATACTTATAACTCCCTTTTCTCAATTTCCACTCCGAGAATCTTTGCTATCATTTCAACTCCCCAGTCGTCCCATTTGTTTTCGGTTTCGAGAGCTTTTTTGTAAAGCTCGGAAAGCATTTTCGATGTTCCTTTTTGATATTCATCGACAATCTGTGGACTCATTTGTTCTAATAATCGTAACAACCATGTCATTTTTTTCTCCTTAAAATTATTTAGTCTTTAATATCTTCTTTCGGATGTTGTCCATCCGTAATTCTTTTTTTGTCCTTCTTCGCATAGCATTTCATAATAAAATGACCGAACTCTCGACCTTTGTTTTTGTGTTAAAACATCGTCAATTTTATAAAATCCGTTTGCCTTTTTTGCTATACCTTGACATTCGTCATATAAATTGCATTTCATACAATTTCTATTTTCTGGACATTTTTCTATAACATCAAAGATGTTCCATTTAAAAATTGGCTGACCAAGCTTTCGTGCCTGGTCAACCAATCGTCTCATGAGCCCCCTCGGCCTATGTTTTGTACTTATCGCTTCTATAGCAGCAGTTATTCCCTTACTGCTCATAGTAGAATATTGTGCTGCCTCTTGAACTTTTGGTTTAAATAATTCAATTTCATCACATCTTAATTTATGTACATGCTGTCCACGAACATGTGTCTCAGATTGAACTAATACCTCTACCATAGCCCCGTTTTTGAATATGTGTTTTCGAGTGGGCCATGTTTTTATGTCTTTTATCAAGTCCACAAATTCATCTTGTATGAATTTCTCGAAATATTCATACATTCTTCCAGCCTGAAAACCTGAACCGCTTAATATCCTTATTTGTATTTCTGGCTTAAATATGACGTCTAATGCTGTTACTATTGCCGCTGTCTCTGTTTTCCCTCCGCCCCTGTTTGCCCAAACGACACAATCAGCGTTTTCTCTTTTCGGTATTACGAAATCGCTGTTAAAAGCAAACCATATATAATCTAAAGCGCTTTGATGACCGATGTTTAAGACTGTGCTTGCTATTTTTACGCCGAAAAATATCTTTATGTAATCAAGCAGCTCATCTTTTGTCTGTGGCCGTCTCAGTCTTAATGCCTCTTTTATTTCTGGTATTTTGCTTCGCTCTTTTGCCATACAATTGCCTTTGTCGAACCCCTCATCTTTGTTAATTTCCTTTTCAGCTTTATTTGCTTCTCGATATGTTTGCCAATCCGCTCAACTTCTTTTTTTCCCATCCCTGAAATTAATAATAATATGGTCGTATTCATTTGTATTAGTCCTTCCGTACCCGGCTCCCAGGTCAATATTAAGGTAATAGTCATTCATATTAACCCTTTTGACTATTTGCCTCCTTGCGTGGGGTATACGGGGATAAAATAAGTGGGCGGGGTGGAACGGATGCCCGAAGTGACATCCCCATACGTTTCCGTAATGGACACCCCGCCCATCAAATTCAATCTGATATTCTTTCTTCGTTTTTTCGTTCACTTCGGTTTCCCTTCTTGCCCCGATTATCCCAAATCCTGAAAGGACTGCAACAAGAATAATAATTTTTTTCTTTTGTTTGTTCACTTTTCTTACCTGTACCATCCACGGAATATTCTTTTCCTTCTTTTTCTTCTAACCCGTCCAATTATCATTTGTAGTAAATCTTTTCTTTTGTCGCGTAACCCGACAAGTATAGGCTGACTTGTCGTTACCTGTCCTCTCATCACGCCTGATTCCTGAATATTTGTTTCAAGCTGAATCCATGTTGGACCACCGACCATTTGTAATTCTACTTCGTTAATTCTGTGTTTTGCATTTGATTGTTTTGTTCCTCTTATTCTTATCATCATTCCGTCTTTGTATTTATAAGTCATGTCACCGTTGACTTTAATCTTGTTACTTTCAGCCACTATGTTTATTATGTTATCCCAGCTCATTTTTTTAATTCTTCGATTGACTTGCAAGAATCCTCATAATTTTTTTCGCTGCCGCATTTGTCACTTTTACCTCTTGTGATTTGTCGTCCTCCTCTTTTCTCGCCTCCATTATCGGCTTCATTTGCAGTATGTCCAAACATGCTTGCCGTGATGTTTTTTCTTCTTCGCTCTCGACAAGCCCCACGAGCTTAACTGCTGCGAACACCATATAATTAGCTATTATTATCTGTGTTCTTCGCTTTATGTCCTCTATTCTTCTCTCAAATTCTTCATTCCACCCTTTTGTTATCTGCCATCTTCTGTAAAGCTGAATAGAGATTTTGTGTTTTTTGAGAACATCGCTTTCGTCTTCACCCAAGAATAGAGCGTCCATTACTTCCTGCTGTCTTTTGCTGAGTCCTATCGAGTCCATCGGTATCTTCTCCTTCGCAGCTTTCTTTGATTATCTTTATATTTTCTGATACTTTTCCAAGTTTACGGCTTACTGTGCTAACTGATACCCCGCATATATCAGCAATTTCCTGCATACTGAATCCATGGTCATATCTCATTAAAAACAACATTCTTTGTCTTGTTGGAAGTACTTTCGCAGCTTGGCAACATTCCGCAATGAATTTCCTTGTTTCTATTCTTGCTGAATGATTTTCGATGTATTGTTGATTTGCTTTTGTCAGTCTTTTCAT
>CAYWUO010000122.1:0-7076 GCA_964461285.1 uncultured Pirellulales bacterium | reverse complement strand
TGTTTATTACTACGTGTCCAGTCTTGCGAAGCTGGTCAAAGGCAATTTTAAATTCTGCGTAATCTTCTGAATTAACGCCTAATGCCTTGGCAAATTGCGTAAGTTTTACCGGCGTATAATCGGCGCGCTTTAGTAACTTAACAATTCGTTTTTTGAATCTCTCTGGCATTCTTTCGTATTATAACGACGCTCGGAAGAATCTGCAATATTGATTTACGTTTTTCGAATTAAATAGATGTGTTTTTGAATGTACCTGTGATTTAACTTGAAATTACATATAGAAGTGCTGTCTTCGCTGCGTCTTACTTGCGTGGCATAGCAGTGGCTTCAATTTCAAACAGCAGGTCATCTCTGCAAATGTCGCAAATCACCGTTACCCACGGCCACGACAGATTACCTTTCATCTCGTTAAATGTCTCGGCAACCTCGGTCGTCTTACAGTAAGCCACGACCTGGACCACATCTTCATCGGCACAGTGCATATCTCTTAGAACAGCACGAACGTTTTCTATGGTTGTATTTATCTGTCCTTCGGCATCGCCGATATTTGTCGTGGTGCCGCCGGCATCGATGGAGGCGGTTCCGGAAACAAATACCGTCTCTCCCGCCGGTGTAATCGCTCTCGAAGCCCGCGAAAAGGCAGAACCATACTCGAATGCACACTGCTGTTTTCCAACGGCTTCGAGGAACTGGATTGAATCGGCCGGCTCAAGCACCGCTGTCAGGTCCATCGCACAACTTCCCTCTGTAGCCGGGCTAAGTCCAATCCCCGTGCTGGCGGGCATTGATTGTCGGTTTCCCTCGCCGACCAGCCCGCGCTCCATGAAAAAATTGTTTCTGACATGATTGAATTCACCATACCACGAGAGAATATCAGCCAGCCACATCCATGTACGTGACACCGAAAGAAAATCAGCCCCTGACTGCTTCAGTGCTGCTTCGGCCTTTTCTAACATAGCTTGTGCCTGTTTGCTGGCTTGCGTGTCCTGTTGGGCAGATACATTTGAAAGCGTAAGATACGACCGGCCCGGTACACGAAGAATTCGTCCGCATCGGGTTTGTTCCAAAATGACTGCTTCCGGCCTGCTGGAACTACTCACTGCGTGAACCTGGACACCGGAAATCGGACCGAACACTCCTTCCTTGCCGACCAGAAGGCTTGGTGCAACTCCATCCTCGATATTGCCATACTCTTTCGAACGTACATCCGAAATAATTTCCATCACGCTGCCGGTTGCGAAAACTCGCTCCTGGAGTATGTAAGCTGCTTTTGAGTATAGTATCTCACGGATACCGGAAAAAATTTCCTGTGCCTGCCTCTGTGGGGGCGCTTCGCCTTTAGCAGTGGCTGAAATATAGATTTCAGTTGCCTCGGAGGATTCAACGCTGCGTATATCAAAGTTTACAGTCATTTCGATTTTGTCCACTTTTGTGAATTGTCTGCCCGCTCGTCCAAAACTTACGCTGGTTTTTACACAAGCTGACTAAACCATATATGCTAAGTATCGTTGATAGAAAAACCAGGCTTAACTTTAATTCTGCTTTCACCCTTTTTTTCAGCAAGAAAGGAACCGTATTGCGTAATGTTATAGGACTGCGACGATAGGCTTTTTAGTGTGCTATTCTCGTTCCACCCACGGTTCTCCGTAACCTGGCATTGCTCCGGCTTTAGGAGTGGCCATCGTTATCGGCATATCCACAAGGACCTCATCAGAACCGCGGAAAATCCGCAAAAGTCTCTCCCCGGTAGCCATAACAGGCCCAATAACAAATTCAGGAGTATTAAACGTCTCCAGGCACCGGCCATAGAATGACGGGTCTTTCTGGGGAAGCACCAATGGTTTGTACACTCTGCCTTTTTCATCGACATAGCTAAAGTAGCATCTCGTAAATACGCCGTGCTCCTTCTTGCTGCTGAATACTATCCACCGGCTGTTACTGGACCAGCTGTGCCATGCCTCACTTTGGTCACTGTTGACATCCAGACGATGGTATTCGTAACGTCCGGTTTCCTGAGCCGTTTTCAGGTCCATCACGTACAAATCGCTGCTCTGCTGCCAGGGTGGAAAGTAACCGTAATCACACATGCAAAACGTCAGCCAGCGTCCATCGGGACTTAATCGTGGCATCGCAATGCTCATGCCCGTGTCCTTGGCCGATAGCACTGTCTCCAGTTCACCCCACTTATCACGACTAAGGTCATAGCTTATTCGAACAAGGTCGTACTTCACTTTGTCATATCCATTCGGAGGAAACTTACCTTCGACAAGCCAAATCTTTGGTGTTCTGCAGAAGTACAGATATCGCCCGTCAGCAGACCACACCGGCCAGGTCTCCAGTTGACTCTCTCGCGAAAGCTCCGGAGACGTTTTTATCGTTTGTGAATCTACAACAAAATAAGCCAGTGCCGAATTCAGGTCGAATGTGTCACGAACCTCGTTTCTCGCAGTATGAAAGAACATAGGAAGATTATTGATGGAATATATCGCCAGTTTCCCGCTTGGATGCCACGCAGTATAGCCGAGCTTTGTGCCTATCTTACTGACCTCCTTGCGATTTATCAGCAGTGTCTTGGCGCCCTGTATATCGCTGCGAACTCCCAGCAATACCTTGTCGGGCCGGTTTTGGCAAAACGTATGACAGTTCACACAGCTTGTCATATAATCCTTGTTATCGAACACGACTAACTCATCGAAGTTACTCAAGTCACGCTGATAAATGCCGACTCGCCCCTTTGTCAGCGTATGGATGGGATGCATCCTCCTGTATACAAGGTAACCGTCAATGTCCTCATTGGCAATCTTGTTGGTAATCGTCCCGAATCGTATCCAGCCCTGGCTGTCCGTTCTCACAAAGATATCGAAGTGCAGTTCTTCCCCCTTATTTGTGTCAAGAAGCTCGTGCCAGCGGTCTGTTGGAATCAGAATCTTCGGTGACCGGCTGAAAACTTCGATAGGTTCGCCTCTTTCCGAATAAATCCTGGCACAGTAATACGAGCCCTTCTCCTGCACCATAAAATTAAGAGGTGCGATATTGGGCGGGATAACCGTCGAGCTATAGTCGGGATAAATCTTCGCCGGCCGGTCAACGGTACTATAATCATCGACCGTAAAAACACGCCGGCGCAGACCGTAGACCAGCGCAACGGTCAACAATACCACGGACAACACAAATCCAAAAGTTATTATGCGCTTTTTCACTTCTTTAATCCCGAACGGCGATAGAGTGCATAGAAAAGGTAGCTGTAGCCGTAATAGCTTGCAAGCTTATCGAACGCTTTTTGTTTGTTTCCGCCGTACTGGTGTAAGTATACATAGCAGAAATTTTTAAACCGCTCCTGTGACTCCCAGCTGATTGCGAGGTCACCGATTTCAACTTTCTTCCCTGAAAATCTGCTAAGAAGTATCGCTTCCTCGTAAGCTCGTGGAATCCTGATGTAATTAAAATCATTCAGTCGGCCCATAATTCCGGTAAGATTGTCGAGCCGATTCGTCAACAAATAATACGCCGCCAAATACTCGAAAGCCATCCGATTACCTTTGTTTTTATCGAGCAAATCCAAAAATATGCTTTCACTTACGGATTCGAAGTCTCTGTCTATCTCTGGCATTATACTGCGCATATGTTGAATTTGTTCGTCCGTTGAAAGGTTCGGGTCACTTTCGATTTTCTTCAGATAGCTTCTTGCCCATTCACTGTCGAATAGCGTCCTGCTAAGTGCTCCGAGGTAAACTCGTGCCGCACCGCTGTTTCCTTTGACCATATTTATCAAAGCCAGCCGCTTCAGAAATAAAGGCCGCTCTCCGTATGCGTCCAGGGACAGAACAAGCATGGATTCTGCCAGGTTCATATGACCGAGGTCGATATAAGTATCGAACAATCTCCACCAGGCATAAGGATTTTCCGTTTCACCGGACAGCATCAGTCCGCCGGAAGACTGTCCGTATACGAACATATCCTGTGGTAGCCGGCCTGTGTGGTATAAAGCACGGTTTAGTGCGTGGTTCATTAGTGTACTATTTGGATAACGGGCGGAGGTCTCAAGTACCTCACGCCACATCCTGTTACACGAATAATAGTTCACTGCTATCTGTGCTTTTATCCCGGCGTTGTAGCAAAAGTACGCAACCACAACACCCGCAACGATACCGAGTAATGGCGACAGCTTCCCTCCGGCCTTGCCGCCGCACAATAACAGGAATTGCCTGCATCGGCCTGTACCTTTGCCCTTTAGCAGCAATTCTCCAATCCACAAGATGACCAGCGTCGCCGGCAATAGCGAATAAAGTAAGTAGACTATAATCAGCACGTCTTTGTCGTCTTCATAAGATCGCGACATAAAGTTATCGAAAGCGTGTATAACCCCGAAGTCAAAAACAAAAACACCCTCAATATGTACAACTACCGGAGAAGCCAGTAAAAACAACAGGCCTAATATCAGCCGGCGTTTGAAAAGCAGTTCGTAAATCCCGCAGACCACCGCAAACAACAGGTATCCCTCGTCTCCAATCACGTAAAGAATCATCAACAAACATAAAAACACTATTATATCCGTTGGTCTTTTCTTTAATGTTAAAAACATATACAAACGCACAAACGCCAGCGCAACCAGAAATACCGTCGCAACGCCAAACGGATATGAATATTGTGCGTAGGAGCCAAGCAGAACTATAGGCGGTACAAAACAGACCAATTTAAGCCGCCGTTCGCTTGATGCCTTCAAAATTGAGCTGCAGCATAGCCAAATCAACAATGCCTGTATGGTTACAATTAAGGGGCCTGCCCACCAAATACAGAAGAATTGCGCCAAAAAGGCACTCACGTACTCTACCAGACCGCCCGGATACAAAACAGTCTCTCTGAAAAAAGCCCACCCTCGATAGAAAACCGGAAAGTCCATAGGCATCCCGCCGCCGTGGTAGATAAGACGCAGGTCAATAACGAGCCATAAGTACAGATAAAACAGAATAAAAAAGCTGCGTGTGTCAATGCTTAAAGTTAACTTGCGCAATCTTTGTAAAGGTTTAATTTGGGTCATTTTAAGCCTATGAGCTGCTTATCCGCCTTTGCGGATTATCTACCAACTCGTTAAATACTTATGCTGGTTTACACAAGCTGATTAACCTGTATATGCTATGTATCGTTGATGGAAAAACCAAGCTTAACTTGAATTATGCTTTCCCTTTTTTATCTTGAATAAATGCCTTTATTGTGTAATTAATGTTATAGGACTATGACAAGGGGCTTGTTCGCGTTTTTAAAAATCTCATATACTTTAGCTAAATAAATCGTGAAGCACATTCGTATCTGTTTGGACTGTTTACACTTCATAGTATATCGTGAACGAAGCATCTTGTTCTGAGCATGTCTGCATGGAGCTTAGTCGATATGTCGAAAGAAGTGAAGCTTAAGCTTAAGAATGTCACGAGGTGTGAAGATATTACACCTTTTTTGCCTTGAGTGCATTAAGTTTTTTCGCAAGGCGTGATTTTTTTCGGGCAGCGGTCTTTTTGTGCATTGTACTTGTTGATGCCGTCTTATCCAGCTTCTTGGCCACAAGATGGTATTGTTTGCTTGCTGCTTCCACGTCACCATTGGCTAACGACGCCTCGAAACGCTTAATTTGTGTCTTCACCTGGCTTTTACGTGCACGATTTGTAGACCTTTTTTTAGCGTTTTGTCTTACTCTTTTTTTCGCCTGTAACGAATGTGCCACTATCGTCTCCTGAAAAAATCTGAACTTTATTTTACGATTCTCATTCCAGCCCTCGGTAACTTCTTACGAGGTCGGTTTAGTCCCTTCACTTCTTAGTTTATCTACTCTTTGGCTCACGTCCTTGTATGCAAAATCCTGTTGAGCGATTTTTCGATATAAATCCAGTGCCTCCTGGATATTGCCGTTCTCTTCGTACGCCCGGGCTAAATTATACCGTAATTCCTTGCCGATGCCATCATCTTTTATTTCGTAGGAATCTATCGCCTGCTTGAAAATATCGATTGCATCTGTGAACCAGCCCTTCATAAAGAAGCAGTAACCAATCTTATCCGTCGCCGCAATCTTTCGCCTTGGGTCTTTCTGGGCCTCCTGAAACAGTGGTATTGCCTCGTTATATTGTTTATTACGAAGCAATCGAACACCGTATTCATACTTGAGATGAAGGTCGGTCGGGTAGTTCTGAACACATAGCTGATAATACTGCAATTCATAACTGTTCAGTTCCGCATTTAATCTTTCGAGTTCGGCTTTGGCTTGCGCATCATCCGGCTTCGCATTGAGCGCAGCTTTTGCTTGTCTTATCTTGCGTTTGAACTGCTTTACCTTTATCTGCCCCGCTCGTTGAATAAAGATAAAGTCATGTTTGGTTTTGTAGGCATTTTCCAGCAGTTTTATCGCTTCATTTTCTGCTTTGTCGTTTTGTATATCTGATAAAGCCTCTGACAATTCTAATATGTTATTTGGTAAATTAGGATTTTCTGCCAGGTTCTTTCTGGCTTCTTGAACAGCCGAAAATCGATAGCTCTCTGTCTTGACAATCTTGTCCTGTGAGTAAAGTTTCGCCTGTGCCTCGCCGTCCTTAATAGATTGCCTGAAGTCGCCTTCCTTACCGTATTTTCCGCTGGACATTGTTAATTCCGCCGAGAGGTTCTTGTAATCCTCCGCTAAGTTTGCATCCCCTGGCTTAAGTTTAATGGCATGTTGGCAGGCTGCCACTGCCTTATCGAATTTACCGAGTGTAGCGTAAGAATCTTTTAATAGTATATAAGTTTGAAGCGATGGTTTTTCTGAAGCGTTATTTGTCTGGAATATCAAATTAGCTATCCAATTGGCCGTTTTTGTATAACTGCCTGACACCGCTGCCTTCAGCATTGCCTCGGCATATGGAAGGTGTTCCGGGTCTCGTGCAAACAAATATTCGGCGTTAAGCATCTGCTCGAGCGGGTATTTGCCTCGCAGATGTTTCATTCTTTCCATCACTGTGGGCTTTTTGCCGCCTTTTCCCTTTCGATGAAGAGCAAGCTCACAAAGCGGCAGATGGCCTTCTTCAATTGCCTCAGGCGCGTAACGCAATCCATCA
>CAYWUO010000121.1:0-7108 GCA_964461285.1 uncultured Pirellulales bacterium | reverse complement strand
TTCGCTAAAGCTACGGCGAGACAGGCTCCGACACGAAGATTTTTTAACCACAGATCCGCCGTCGTTAAAGCTACCCACCTTTGGTGAGGTATCGCTTAAAAGCGGATGGCGAGACAAGTTTCTCGGATTTTCAATAGGAAAACTTCTCTTGCCAATCCGGATAAAGAATATATAATAAGAAAAGCGACGGAGGCCAGCAACAAAGGCAGAGATTTAATTAATTATCAACCTTACACCGAAGGCGAGAAATAGATAACACACACAGAATTATCTTATAATTAAAGAAAAGAAAGTGAGGAAAATTATGGCTGTTTATTATGTAAATAAAAATGCACAATCAAATGGTGACCATGAAGTTCATATATCAACCTGTGAACGTTTGCCAGATACAGAAAACAGATTATATTTAGGAGATTTTACGAATTGTCATGCTGCTGTTCGAGAGGCAAAAAAGCATTATTCACAGTCTGACGGCTGCTACTATTGCTCCGAAGAATGCCATACATCTTAGCGAAGAAGGATAATCTTAATGAGATGTGAAATTCGGTAATGAGAAACAAGGGATAAGCAACGAAAATTGGCTTGTGTTTGGCGAGAATTGGGAGGATAAATTATCTGCTGAGGGTTGGCTCTGCCAATGCGGATTATGAAATGAAATTGGTGTGATAGGTTTTGAAGAATGAAAGGAACAATCCATGAAAGAGGTTTTAGAATTTTTGAATAAAAATCATTCGCTCATAATAACTATTGCCACCGTAATTCTTGTGATTATCACATTCCTTTATCTTATCGAAACAAGAAAACAAAGATTATTAATGAGCAAGGCAGTTTCTATTGATACATCTCCTAAAGTTTTTATCAAGAATATTGAATCAAAAGTAAAGCCTAACTATGAAACCAATTCTATTGAAATTACCACTTACATCAAATTAAAAAACTGCGGAAAAACAGAAGCCAAAAACGTTCGATTGCCTTATAGCATTAAATATGGCGATAAAAAACTTGAATCTATTAAGGGGCCTTTTGAATACTTGTTTCCCGACCAAATCTCTTCCTATAGTACTAAGTTTTTTTCAATTCCTTTAGATAAAAAAAATATGGGTATCGTTAAACAAGCTATTGAATCCAATAAACCTATTAACGTTCCAAAGGAGTATGCGCTACCTGTCTATCTTGATATTAAAATTATATACAACGATTTAGAAGGAAATGAAATTGAAACGCCTTACTCACTTACATATTTGTTTTACAAAAATATGTGGGCTCCTAAAGACATGAATATTCAGTAGTATTCTGAAGACGAGAGAGAAACAGCGTTTTTCGGCCAAAACGCACTTTTGTCCTTTTCAGGCCGATTTAATCCCCGATCAATCGCCTGCCGCCTCGTCTTGCGACGAGAGTCGCGGAGGCAGGTGGTGGAAAAAAATGCCCGCCGGCACAGGTCCGGGGGCTAACCGAAAAGGGAAACCCCTTGCAATGCAAGGGCACAAAATAAAGCAATCCTCGCATAGGCACCCCCACCCAAGAGACGATGGATGACAGACGACGGACGAGAAAGAAAACCTAATATCTAAATCCTAAATCCTAAACAAATTCGAATTTTCAAAATACAAAAAGAAACCCCTGCGGTGCAGGACATAATCCCGCCCAGAGGACGGGAGAAACGATGGAGGACGGAGGAAGGACGACAGAGGACAGTAAAAGTGAGCACGGCCAAGATGGCCGTGCTACGAAATAATCCCCTGCGGTGCAGATTATGACCCCGGCCAGAGGTGGTGGAAAAAAATGCCCGCCGGCACAGGTCCGGGGGCTAACCGAAAACCAGTTACCCCCGAAGCAGGCTTCGGGGGTAACTAAATTGTGTCGCCGTCCACCTTCGTTAAAACTACGGCGGATAAATGTCGGCGACTGCTAAACAACAAAAGCTGACCAAAGACTACAGACTGGATTTGTGTATTATTAACCGAGAGAATAACGATTTGCGCTGATTTTGCTTGATTTTCGGGTAAAGATGGTCATAATGCTTGTTAAGTTCGTAGTTTCCGCCTTCGCCGAGGCTATGGCGGACAGGTATAGTTTTTAGTTCGTAGTCCAAACAATACGAGGTAAACGAAACGTGATATGATATGCTGGCGCTGATTAGATTCAAGGTTCAGGGCAAAATGATATTTCTATCGCACGCAGAGACGCTCAGGATTTTTCAGCGGGTCTGCGTTCGAGCGGGAATAGAAATCCGGCACACACAGGGTTTTAATCCTCATCCGAAGATGTCTCTTCCCCTGCCTCGGCCTGTCGGAGTCGAATCAGATGAAGAGTTATTGGTTCTGCAGGTATCTCATGGACAGAATGAGGTGCAAATCAAGGCCGGGCTTTGCGAGCAGCTGCCTGAAGGTATTGAGCTGGTTTCAGTAACTTGTGACGAGGCTAATAAATCTTATCAGCCGTGTTCGGCTACCTATATATTGAAACTGCAATCGCAATATCTCAATGGAACTTTAAAGCCGAGAATCGAGAGCTTATTGACCAGTAAGTCATTATTTGTTGTTCGTACCTCGCATCACGGCACACGGGGTAAAATAACCGAGTCGAAGGAAGTAAATGTCAGGCCTTTCTTGAAATCCATCGAGCTTTGTGGTAACGATATAGTTGTAGAATGTAATATTAGCTCTGTCGGTTCGATACGGGTGGAGGAGATTTTGAAGTTATTGCAATTACAGACAGAAATGCTCGCAGCGCCGGTCAGACGCACGAACATACAATGGCGAAAAATATAATTTATGACCCTCGAATAACGGGTCACGAGGGATTAGGGACGAAACAATGGCAAGAGAAATGCTTATAAATGTAGCAGAGAGTGAGGAATGCCGGGTAGCGGTAGTTGACGGCACTTCGCTCGAGGAGTTGTATATCGAAAGGGCCAGTCTCGGAAGGCACGTCGGCAATATTTATAAAGGAAAGGTTGTGAATATCGAGTCCGGGATACAGGCGGCTTTTATAGATTTTGGTATCGGTAAAAACGGATTTTTGCATATCTCGGACCTCCACCCGCGATATTTTACCGGTGTTGGCAGTAAGCATTCTGATAGTATCGGGCGGAGACAATCGTTCAAGGAGCGGCCGCTGATTCAGCACTGCCTGAAAAAAGGTCAGGAAATCGTCGTTCAGGTAACAAAAGAAGGCCTCAAGACCAAAGGACCGACCCTTAGTACGTACCTTGCGCTGGCGGGAAAGTATTTGGTAATGATGCCGTGGATGCGAAAACACGGAGTATCACACAAGATTGAAGACGAGGACGAGCGAAAACGTATTCGACAGATTTTCGAGCAGTGCAATCCGCCAAGGTCAATGGGCTTTATTATCAGAACGGCAGGGCAGGGCTGCTCCAAGCGTGATATAGAAAATGACTTGCGATATCTGAGGCGATTGTGGAGGGCTATTGAAAAAAGAATAGAAACGGAAAAAGCGCCGGGCGAGCTTTATCAGGAATCCAGCCTGGTAATCAGGACACTTAGAGATGTCTTTAATAGTAAAATCAGTAAGATAATATGCGATTCGGAAGTAGTGGTACGAAAAATCAAGGATTTTCTATCCATAGCAACACCACGTTTGAAACGACGGGTAACATATTATGACGGCAAGATACCGCTGTTTCACAAATACGAGATTGAGGATGAAATCACAAAAATCCAGTCGCGAGAAGTAAAGCTTAAAGGCGGTGGCTCAATTGTAATAGAACAAACGGAGGCATTGGTATCAATAGATGTCAATAGCGGAAAGCACCGCGGGCCGAGTTCGCCTGAGCAGACCGCTTACGAGAGTAATATGGAGGCGGCTGTAGAAATCGCCCGGCAGCTTAGATTGAGAGACCTCGGCGGACTGATAATCTGTGACTTTATCGATATGCGCAGCCATAAACACCGCAAGGATGTGGAAAGAGTGTTTCGAACCGCAGTGAAGGTCGACCGTGCTCGTTCGAGAATACTGGGCATAAGTCGATTCGGCGTGATAGAGATGACACGCCAGAGAATGCGGCCTTCATTGCAGTCGGCAACATACCTGGCTTGCCCGCATTGTGCCGGCAGCGGATTTGTCAAGAGCCACGAATCGATGGCAATAGAGATTATCCGCCTGCTGCATCTTTCGGCATCAAAGGAACAGATAAAACGAATTGAGCTGTTTGTCTCATCGGAAGTTGCGGATTATCTGCAGAATGAAAAAAGGACTTCGCTGACCCAAATAGAGCAGCTTAGCGAAAAGCGCATTGTTATCCATTCTGCGCCGGAATATACCGGTGAAAAACACGATTTTGTATGCTACAATGCCCGGGGAAGCGTAGTAAAATTATAAAAGTAATGGTTTTTTAGCTTACATAATATTTTCAGAAAAAGAGAATATTTATCAGGGTGTGCCAAATGCGATTTGACCTTGATTATGCACGGCAGGTAATAACTTCTGAAGGCGAAGCGATAAATTCGGTTACTTCGATAGTCGATGAGTCGTTCGTCCGGGCCTGCGAGATGATTTACGGATGTAGCGGCTCAGCTATAGTAAGCGGCATTGGAAAAGCAGGTATCATCGGGCAAAAAATCAGCGCTACCCTTGCCTCGACGGGTACGCCCAGCCATTTTCTTCATCCGGCAGAGGCAGTCCACGGTGACCTCGGCAGACTCCGCAAAGAAGATGTTGTGATTGTTCTTAGCTTTCACGGCGAGACCGATGAGGTTGTCCGGCTGATAAACCTTGTCAAGCAGCTTGAGATTAAGCTGATAGCGATAACCGGTGAAGACGACTCGACTTTGAGCAAGTACGCGGACGTGGTATTGTGTATGGGCATGAAGTCCGAGGCCTGTCCGCTTGGAGTTGCGCCGAGTGTATCTACGGCCTGTATGCTCGCTATCGGCGATGCCCTTGCATTTACCGTGATGAAGGCGCGCAAATTCAGTGTCGAGGATTACGTGAGATTTCATCCGGGCGGCTCACTCGGCGCACAACTATTGACCGTTGAGCAGTCGATGATGTTCAAACCCGGTGAGAAACTTCCCATTGTAAAGGCCACCGATACGATAAAACAAATGCTCGAGAAAAGAAGTGATATAGAACGTCACGGTGCCGTGATGGTTATCGACAAGAGCGGTAAGTTAACCGGAATTATCACAGATGCCGACCTCAGACGTTTGTTCACACAGAAGGGCGACCTGGCATTCGAGCTAAAAGCCGGTGATGTTATGACTGCCGATTGTAAAAGGATAAGGGCGGACGCCCTTGCTTCAGAGGCCACTGCTATTTTCCACAAATACAGGATTGACGAGCTGCCTGTTGTCGATGCCGGTGACAGACCCGCAGGGATGATAGACGTACAGGATATCATTACGATAAAGGTGGTCGGATAAGCGATAAGATGCGAATTGTTACCGCCGAGATGCAAGAAAAATATATGGGGAAATAACCAGTGCAGAATCTTTCAGACATAAAACTGTTGGCTTTGGATGTTGACGGGGTTTTGACCGACGGCACGATTATCATTAACGGTGACGGCAGCGAAAGCAAGTTCTTCAACGTGCAGGACGGTCACGGGATACGTCTGTGGCTAAGGGCAGGACTAAAGATAGCGCTATTTAGCGGCAGGGCTTCGGCTCCGACGGAAATCCGAGCAAAACAATTCGGTGTTGAAAACGTATTTCAGGATTGTCATTATAAACTGCCCGTACTTGAGAAGTTTCTCAAGCAGGAGGGTCTGAGTCCGCAACAAGCAGCCTACGTAGGTGATGATTTGCAGGATTTACCGGCAATCAGGTATGTCGGCTTCGGCGTGGCTGTTGCCAATGCCGTTGAGGAGGTCAAGAAATATGCAGATTTCGTAACCACTCGACCCGGAGGGGCCGGAGCCGTAAGGGAAGTAATAGAATACATCCTGAAAGATTCCGGCAAATGGCAGGAACTTATGAAAAGGTATATGTAGTAATAAATATCAACAGCAATCCCGATTATATGCACATTTACTATGAGCGAAAATCCGGCTTACAATAAGATGAGTTCAATTTTGAGAAAGATTTTAATCGGTCTTATCTCGTTTACAATTGTACTTGCGATATACCTGCTTGGCAGCAGGATAGGCGGGGGACCAGCGACTGATATCGACGTTGTGCATGACAACAATATTAATGACATCGAAGGTGAAATCGGCAAGTTCGGCGATGTTGGTGTGGGTGCATTAAAAAACGCGAAATTCATACACCGCAATGAGAACAGGGAAATTGACAGGGTATTTGGATTCGAAGAGCTTCTGCACCAGGCGCAAGGTCAGTGGGAAGTTGAAAAACCGTATATGAATGTTTATCAGGATTCTTTCAATTGTTATATAACCGCTGATGAAGGAAAAGTAAACGTTGAAACCGCTGTTGGCAGGCCCACACCAAAGGACGCAACTTTGACTTCAGATGTAGTTATCCATATTTCTCCTCAAGCTTCGAGTGACATCAAAGACAGCTATATTTATCTCGAGGACGTTTCCTTTTTCAGCGACAAGACCCTTTTTGCCAGTGAGGGACCTGTCAAATTCGTCTCGGCCGATGCGGAGATGCTCGGGGAGGGTTTTGAGCTGATATATAATGACCGGCTGGGGCGGCTTGAGTATCTGAGGATAGTTGATTTGGAGAGTTTGCGTATAAAAAGTTTCAGCGGAGGTTTATTTTCCACAACCGGCCGTACCCAGGAGTCAGCCATCGAGCCGGGACAATCAGCAGAGGCCGGTGAGAAAGGGGAGATAAAAAAGGGGTCGGGAGAAAACTATAAATGTGTATTTATGGAAAACGTGCTCATTGATACTCCTGAGCAGTTGATTTTTGCTGATGATGAAATATCCATCAATGATATTTTCTGGGCGAAGGCCTCAAGCAGCGAACCGGTTGACAGCGACAGCAGACCGCGTGAGACCGGTCCTGTAGAACTAAGCGAGCCAAATGAACTACAAGAGGATTTTAATGATATAGTTATTTCCTGCGATGGCAGCGTAATCGTTTCACCGATGAGCATACCCGACCTGCTTAAAAGCTCCGGCAAAGTCGATAGTGAGCCGGCTGAATCCGTTAGTCTTGTCAGAAAAAAACTC
>CAYWUO010000120.1:0-7176 GCA_964461285.1 uncultured Pirellulales bacterium | reverse complement strand
AATTTATCTTTTATTTGTTTGTCGGACAAAAGAAGTTTGACTAATCCTTTGTCAATTTTCCATGCCTTGTCGATGACAGCCGATTTTACAAGTTCGCCGTCTTCATCGATAAAGCGATTATCCTTTTTTAAAAGTTTGATTAGTATAGTATTAAAAGCCTCTGCCATTTTTCCACCTTAAAAACTAATTTTTCCTGCCCCGACCACCCATCCTTCGTTAATACTACGGAGGGCAGGCAGGTGTCGGGGCTAATCGTTTTAAGTCATTCCAATATTTCGGCGGTTTTCCTTTCTTGCAGATTCGGTAACGGATTCCAGATATTTGGAAGCATCCTTCTTAGATTTTAACTGCTCGATTTTTCTTTTTGCGAAACAACTTAACAGGGCATCGACGGCGTCCTTTAAGCGAGATTCGAAATTGCCTTTGTCCTCACCGTCAGACTGTAACTGAATGATGCAACTGCTGAGCTGAGGCGATTCCGTTTTGGTTAGGATTTCAGTCAGCTTCGGTTCGGGATTGTCAGCTAAAATCTCAAATAAAATAGAGGCAGTGGCTTTCAAGGCAGGTATATCAAAATGCTCTATAGAGATATCTTTGTTAAGGAAAGAAAAAAGATTCGGCTTATTTAATAGGACCTCGAGTATTTCCCGCTGGGCAGAGGCGGCAAGGCCGTGACCTAAATCGATGGTGATATTATCCTGCTGAGGCGCGGTGTAGGAGGCGGTGCGCTGGGCGGTTTTGACGGCTTTGGTGAGGACGGCGTTTATGGCTTTGGAGTCGAGGCCGACAATAGCAGAGAGACGATTGATTAACAGGCCTGTCTCGATGGAATTCAGGGTGCCGGCGTAAAGACTGGTTGCGATGGTCTGTAGAAATTCGTCGACGGCGACTTTTCGGCCTGCAAGGGTGTCGTCGGAGGCGAATTTTTCGCTGAGACGGTCCCATTTGAACTGCAGGACGTCAACGGCAGTGTCGAGCAGGTGCTGAAATTTGTCTTTGCCGCTGGCGATGAGGAAATCGCAGGGGTCTTTGCCCTGCGGGACGAATGCGAGCTTGATGTCGATTCGCTGCGAGATGCAAACGTCGAGCGCCCTGTTGGCGGCTTCGATGCCGGCGGTGTCACTGTCGAAGATGAGGATGAGCTTCTTTGCGTATCTTCGGAGGAGTCGGCCCTGGCCTGTTGTGAAACTTGTGCCGAGGGTTGCGACGACGTTTGAAAAGCCGAACTGATGCGCCATTATGCAGTCGGTGTAGCCCTCGACGACGACGGCGGTGTCGGTCGAAACAATCCGGTGTCGGGCGTGCTCGAGGCCGTAAAGAGAATTGCTTTTGTCAAATAAAGGCGTCGTTTGAGAATTTATGTACTTTGCATCCTGGTCGCCGAGTGCCCGTCCGCCAAAGGCGATTACGCGGCTGGTGACGTCGGTAATAGTGAACATCAGGCGGTTGATAAACTTGTCCTGATTCTGGCGGGTGATAAGGCCTGCGTGCTCGAGAAGGGCGGTTGGGATTTTTCTGGTGCGGGCGCTTTTTAGCAAATCGTCGGGTGAATCGAGCCCTAAGCCGAGCTGCCATTTTTTGATGCTGTCTTTTGAAATCTTTCTCTTGGCGAGATAGCCGAGGGCATTGGCTCCTTTTTCCTTATCAAAGAGATTTCTGCGGAAGTATTTTGCGGCCCAGGCGTTGACCCTCGCGAGCTCGTTGCGGTCGACTTCGACGGTGGGTTGAGCAAACCTCGGTTTTCTTTTCGGAGCCGGTAACCGGATTGAGGCGCGGTCGGCTAATCTCTCTATGGCCTGTGGGAAGGTGAGGTTCTCCCGCATCTGGACGAATTTGAAGACGTCTCCGCCTGCACCACAAGCGAAACATTTGAAAATCTGCTTTGCGGGACTTACGTTCATGCTGGGACGATGGTCTTCGTGAAAAGGACATAGGCCGACCATCTCGCGGCCCTTGCGCTTGAGGCCGACGTGCTCGCTGATGACGTCAACGATGTCGTTGGCCTGCTGAATTTGGGTGACTATGTTGTTGTCAAAAAAGCCCGGCATATGCGATAAGACAAAAATCCTTATATCTGTAATCGTGAACTTCTCTGCACCCCTGCGTGTTCTTAACGGCCTCTTTCCAAATAAAAAAATGACGGGTTGCTACCTAAATATAGGCGAAAGGGGCGGAAAGTCAAGTTTGGTCCGAAAATAGGCATTTTCATACTGATAAAAGGGGGTATACGGATTTTGGACACTTGGGTAGATGGGACTGAAAAAGGCAGACGACAGAAGATGGAGGACAGAGGACAGAAGTCAGAGGGCCGGAGGACAAATTCAAATGTTCGAAAACAAAATCACCAATTTATCGAGAATTAAACAGGTAAGTTGAAGAAGGACCTGGAGGTGGCGGTTGCGGCGGAGGCGAAGGTGGCCAGAGGCATTTTTTTCAGGTCTGCGAGAAATTTTGCGGTGTGAATGAGCAGGGCGGGCTCGTTTATCTTCTGCTTTCGCATCGGCTCTGGTGACATATAGGGACAGTCGGTCTCGAGCATCAGTCTATCGAGCGGAACGACCTGCGCGGCACGGCGAGTCTTTTCTGCGTTTTTGAAAGTGACGACGCCGGTGAAGGAGATGTAAAAGCCCCTGTCGAGGACGAGCTTTGCCTGCTCTGCGGAGCCGCTGAAACAGTGAAAGACGACTTTTCGTATGCCGGTGCCGCAGCTTTGTAAAATGTCCATCGTCTCGTCGAAGGCCTCTCTGCAATGAATGATGACGGGCAGGTTAAGCTCGGCGGCGATGTCGAGGTGCCGGGCGAAGACGTGCTTCTGGTCGGTGTGCGGCGAGTGGTTATAATGATAGTCGAGGCCTGTCTCGCCGATGGCGACGACTTTTTCATTTTGTGCAAGCTGTTTCAGCTCTTCGATGGTCTGGTTTGTTACTGTTTTTGCATCGTGAGGATGGATTGCGACGGCGGCATAGAGATTTTCGAATCTTTGGGTGAGCTCGACGGCCTTTCGATTTTCGTTCGGGTCGGTGCCGACGGTTAGCCAGCCGGTGACGCCTGCGGTGGTGCTGCGCTCGATGACGGCGTCGATGTCACGAGACAAATCATCGAAAGTCAAATGACAATGTGTATCAATCAGCTCCATTTTTCCTGAGGGATAAAGGCGTTTTTATAATGGTTTATCTTCGGTCGGCCTGTCCGGCTGAGAACTATCGTGACAATGTCAAAACGAAGGGGGCGGTCTTCGAGCTTGTTGGCGGCGAGGAAATAGCGGGCGGTCCGGGATAACCTTTTCTGCTTTGCAGATGTAATTGAAGATTCGGGCGGGGTGAAGGTCTCGTCGGCTATTGTCCTTACTTCGACAAAGACGATGGAACTATCGGTGTCGACCATAATGAGGTCGATTTCGCCGGTTTTGCGGGAGAAGTTGCGGGTTAGGGTTTTCAGGCCTTTTCTTTTGAGGAAACTCTCGGAACGTTTTTCTCCCCATCGGCCAAGCAGTTTTGGGTCGGTTAGTAATTTACTTTTATTGAAAAACATAAATTTATTGTAACAAATCAGCGTGAAAAACACAGCGAAATTGGGAGTAATTTCGTCGCTCGTTTTTTATAGAAAGATTCAGCCACGAAGGCGCTAAGGCACAAAGAAGATAGTTAAATGGTAATTGGTGAGTGGTTAATTGGATTCTCGATGCTTGATAATATATGCTGGATACTTGTAGGAATCCTAATATCTACCCGGCTTTGCCTATAGCTACGCCGAGGCGAGAATCCTAAATGGTTCGACAAGCTCGCCATTCCTTCGACGGTGAGCTCAGGACTGTCGAACCGCCTGAGCGGAATCGAAGGACAAATTCAAAATTCAAGGGCGGGGGGAAGATTTTTATTTTGTTACGGTGTGGTCGCTATGGCGATGGGGGAGGCGGACGGATTTTCCGGTTCGCTTGCGGAGGAAATAAAGTTTTGCCCGCCTTGTTTTTCCGCTTCTTGTCGGCCTGATATCAACGACAGAAGGACAATGAAGCGGGAAGATTCGCTCGACACCCTCGTCGCCGACCATTCGGCGGACGATAAAAGTCTCGTTTATGCCGCGGCCTTTGCGGGCAATTACTGTGCCGGAGAATATCTGAACGCGCTTTTTGCCGCCTTCTTTGATGCTGCAGCGGACATCCACCATATCGCCCACCTCGAAGTGCGGGACAGTTTTCCTGAGAGATTTGCTCTCAACGGTATCCAGCATTTCTGTCTTTGTCATTTTAGATGTTTTTCTTTTTTTTGCCATATTCACCTGTTACAGGGCTTCCAATAAGCTCAAGCATATATATCGCAGCTTTCGATTCACGAATCGAAAAGGCTAATATATCCGGATTTTTCTGAAAGACAAGCATTTTTTGAAAAAAAGACGACGGCAAAAGACAGTTACTGCCGTTGCCGGTGCGTGTCATTTCACAAAAATTTATGGGTGCTTTGTTCGGACTATTCGGAAAGTATCTCGATGCCGTTAATCTCGGGGTTCTCTATGTCCGGAACAAATCCGACGGTCAGCTTCCCGTCAGTTACGGCTACGCCTTTGAACTGCTTGACGATGGGCTTCTCGTAGCCGCCGGCTGCTGCAAAGGGGTCGAAGTCCTTAAGAACGGTCTTGCCATTAATAGTAACCGAGAAGACACGCTCCCCGGCATCGATTATACCCTCGAATGTTTCTGCGAAGTGCAGCCGAACCGTGTATTTGCCGTTGGGCAGGACGAACTCGTAGGCGTCCATACTATAACGCTCGGTCTCGTAAATCTTCGGTGCATCGGTGCCGGCGATGCCGAGGTCTCCGCGGTCAGCGGTCATTCCATAGATAGCGCCCCACTTTATGCCTTCTTCCATATCCTGGTCGGCGAGCCACTCATTTGCCGCTTTGTCGGTGTACGGCTCATAGGCGCCGCAATTGACACGCAGAACTAATTTCGCGAGCTTGGCCTTCTTCGCAGTCATGCCGGACGAAGGCTTGCAGCCGGAATACACAAGAAGAGAAGCTGCTATTAGACAACATACTAAAACCAGTTTTTTAGTCATCGTTTCGGTCCTTTCAAGAAGTAAGAAAATAACGGGATTCCAATCTATCCTAACGAATAATCGAGTATTAAAAGGAATTAGTATATACAATGCAACAAGTTGATTCAACCTTTTTTTATGTAAATTCGACGAAAGGGGAAGGGATTGTTGCGTAACCGGATGGTACATAAATGATTTTCAGCCCTGATTCACAGGCCGGCGGGTGTGCAGAAAAGCATTGATTGGAACCGATAGAACGCTACAATAGGCCTAATGTTATTAATTTTGGAGATTGCGAATCGATGCGAATGGCGCTGGGACAGATTAATGCTGTAGTAGGTGATTTGGGCGGCAATGCCGGGAAGATGCGCGAGATATATGCCCGGGCGGTTCGCGAAAAGGCGGATTTGTTAGCTTTTCCGGAGCTTGCTATATGCGGGTATCCGCCGGAAGATTTGTTATATAAAAAAGATTTCCTCGAAGGTAACCTGCAGGCAGTGGAGAAGCTGGCTGTCGATTGCCCGGATGTAACACTCATCGTCGGGTTTGCGGAAAGTTATCAGGGTGACATTTACAATTCCGCGGCGGTACTGCAGAACGGCAGGATAAGCAAGATATATCGAAAGGCGGCACTGCCGAATTTCGGCGTGTTCGATGAACGAAGATATTTCCAGAGCGGGGCCGAGCCGGTAGTAATCAATACAGGAGGGCTTAATATCGCGCTAACTATCTGCTTCGATATATGGAATATCGGGTGGCTTAAGGGATTTTTCAAAGACATCGGCAGATGCGAGATGATATTAAATATTTCTGCGTCACCATTTCATCTCGGCAAGATTAAGAAAAGAGAAGAGATAGTCGGCCAATGCGCGAAGACTTTTAATTGCGCAGTTTCGTACTGTAACTTAATCGGCGGGCAGGATGAGCTGGTCTTTGACGGTCGAAGTATGTTCGCTGATTCGAGCGGTAAAATAGTAACAAAAGCAAAGGCGTTCGAGGAGGACCTGCTGATATCAGATGTCCGTGCCGGAACAGACGGAATTGTAAAGGTCGAACCAGTTGGAGCGGCTGCGAATCAGCCGGCTGATATTATCGATGAGGTCTATCAGGCGCTTGTGCTGGGAACGAGAGATTATGCACAAAAAAACGGATTTCAAAAGGTCCTGTTGGGTATTAGCGGCGGGATAGATTCGGCGGTTACGGCTGCTGTCGCCTCGGCTGCGATAGGGGCTGAAAATGTCATCTGCGTATCGATGCCGTCGAAGTTCAACAGCGCAGAAACCCAAAAAGATGCTCAGAAGATTGCAGAGAATCTCGGAGCCGGTTTTTTCACCATACCAATCGAGCCGATACTTGTGCAATTCGACGATGCGCTGAAGACAGCCGAGGGCTGGGACAACGATGGCGTCGCCTATGAAAACCTACAGGCTAGGATACGCGGCAATATCCTGATGTCACTGAGTAATAGTACCGGAGCTCTGGTATTGACGACGGGCAATAAAAGCGAGACATCGGTTGGCTATGCGACGCTTTACGGCGATACGGCGGGCGGATTTGCAGTGATAAAGGATGTGCCGAAGACGATGGTCTATCAATTGGCAGAATATATAAATAAAGAGGCAGGGCGAGAAATCATACCGGCTGATGTGATAAAAAGGCCGCCAAGCGCCGAGCTTCGGCCTGACCAGAAAGATACGGATTCGCTTCCGGATTACGAGCTGCTCGATAAGATTCTAAAGGGCTACGTCGAGGAGGATAAATCCGCCAGAGAGCTTGTCGAGTCGGGCCTGGCAAAAGAGGTGGTCGAAAAAGTGATTCGTATGGTCGATAAAAACGAATATAAAAGACGACTCTCACCGCCGGGGATAAAGATAAAGCCGAAGGCCTTCGGCAAAGACCGCCGGCTGCCCATCACAAACCGATACATTGGATTTATCAAAGGCATAGAGGACTAAGAGAACTAAACTTTGCCTATTTTAACATATTTGTCTATTTTGCCATAGCAACTCAAGCTGCCGAAAGGGCTTAAGGGTAGAAGATTGTTCTAACCTACATAGAACAAAACAGCGCAGTGAGTTAGAAAAAAGAGGTAATCGACTTAGTAACAATGTTCTAACTACTAATAACACAACTATAAGAGATA
>CAYWUO010000119.1:0-7315 GCA_964461285.1 uncultured Pirellulales bacterium | reverse complement strand
ATTTCCGAAATCCGTCTATTTCTTCCTGCACACCTCTCATATCCGCCACAAGGGTCATTGGAAAACTCAGATACGCCTTTTTGCAGGAGCGGTCGAAGACAAGCTTATAGAATGTTTCGACAGTCGGCTCTTCTGCTCCGCGGGCAAGGCAATAGAAAGCTGCTGTTCCATCAACTCCTTTGCAGAGCATTTCCGTACCGATAATTTCCTCCTCCCGCCAGACAATCAGGTCCTTCAGGGAATGTTCTACAGCGTGTTCATCAAGCAGCCGTGTATGCAGGGCGGCTACACCGTCAATCAGACATATATACATATCGGTACCAAGCTGGCGCATCTGGTCGAAGTCCACCGCTGGAAATAAGCCGTGCCGCCAGCGAAAAGTTGCGTGTGTATTGACTATGAGGTTGGGGGCTTTTTTGGCCTTTGCGATGATGTCTTTGAATACACTTCGCCGAAGCGAGCTTAGCCGCTTCATTGGTATATCAAGGATTTTGCCGTTTGGAATATCAGGTGCTTCGGAGTACATCATATCGCCAACATTGCACAACAGTACCTCTTTACCTTTGTCCGCGGCGAATTGACAGACTTTCTGAAGATAGCTTTTCTTATCGACACCAACCATTCCGGTAACAACAACTATCATTTCGTGTCTCGCTTCTCGTATCTCTTTCAAGATACGCTTGAACGTGCTCAGAGATTCTTCAGCCTCTGCTGTCTGTCGTAATTTTTCAACGCGGCGATAAGTTCGCCTATATCGCCGGCTATTATCTTATCGAGGTTGTAAAGCGACAGATTTATTCTGTGGTCGGTAACGCGATTTTGCGGATAATTGTATGTCCTGACTTTACCAGACCTGTCACCCGTACCTATCATAGTTTTTCGTTGTGAATCGCGTTTTGCCCTTTCTTTGGCCTGGTGATATTCGTAAATCCTGCTTTTTAGGACTCTCCAGGCCTTTGCGCGATTTTTATGCTGGCTTTTTTCGTCCTGCATACTAACGGTAATTCCTGTCGGCTTGTGCTCGAGTTTAATGGCGCTATTGAGTTTGTTAACGCTTTGCCCCCCAGGCCCGCTCGACCTGCTGACATGTTCGATAACATCATTGTCAGCTATCTGAATGTCCAGCTCTTCCGGCTCAGGCAGCACGGCCACCGTTGCAGCAGAGGTGTGAATTCTGCCCTGAGATTCGGTCTGAGGAACACGCTGAACGCGATGGCCGCCACCCTCATAGCCCAGTTCAGACCATACTCCGTCACCCTTAACGCTGAAAATAACCTCGCGAAAGCCGCCCATCTCTGCAGTACTAAAGCTGAGCTGTTCGACCTTCCATTTGCGGTCCTCGGCATATTTTATGTACATATTGTATAAATCGCGGGCGAATAATGCCGCCTCTTCACCGCCGGTACCTGCCCGGATTTCCATTATCACAGAATCGATGTCCAGCTCGTCGGCCATAATAAGCGTATTCTGAATTTCTTCAAACAGGGCATTCTTTTTATCTTCAAGCTCTTGCCTTTCTTCTGTTGCAAGAGCTTTGAAATCTTCGTCAACTGTACTGTCGGTTAGTATTTGCTCTGCGTCTTCAATGCTTGTTATCGTAGTTTTGTACTGGCGATATTTAGTGATTATCGCTTTTAGTTTACCCTGCTCTTTGGATAGCGCAATAATCCTGGCATAATCGCCGGCAATAGCCGGGTCGGCAACCTGCTTTTCGATTTCAGTAAAGCGTGCTTCAAGCTCATCGAGTTTCGTTAGTAAGCTGTCTTTTTTCTCAGCCATGAATGTAGTCCGCTAAAAGTAAAAAATAGCGAATAGCGGAAAGCAAGTATTAATTGATTAGTAGCTAAATGCTGAACGCTATTCGCTATTATAGGTGGTAAAGCAGTTATTGTTGCCGGTCTTTTTTGTTGTCTTTGGGATTCCCATTTTCCGGCTTTTTGGGAATTGGGGCCCCTTTGATGTAACTTGTGCCGTATTTCTTTTGGAACCGTTCTATTCGGCCGGCGGTATCAACATACTTTTGTTTGCCGGTATAGAACGGGTGGCACATAGAGCAGATTTCTGCGTGTATTTCTTTTGCTGTGCTGCGGGTCTCGAAGGTATTACCACAGCCGCAGTGAACCACCACTTTGTTGTATTCCGGATGTATTCCTTTTTTCATAAATACAGTACCCTTATATGTCTAAAGCGCTAAATACTAATTAATATCAACGAACATTTCAATATAAATTTTTACAAATTAGCAACTTTCAGCTGTTTTAACCCGAGAAGCCATGTTTATTATTCGACCCAAAAGAGTGCCCAATAACTATCTTTTTGCCAAAATCGATGTTTCCAGCCCGGAAAATACCTCGATTTTCAAGAAACTGTGAAGGTCTGTTTATTTTGAATCGATAATACAGTAGCTAAAATTTATATAGAAGGGTGCATTTATCAGCCACATATGGAGTAGGTTTAATGCGAATCAGGTATGTTGTTTCCACAATGGTGTTTTGGGGCCATGAGCACCCGCTCTCCTTCGAGCAGGAATGCCAATTTTTGAAATCGTTGGGCTTCGGGATAGAGTTATGGCCCCATATAAAAGGCCAGAACGATTGCCGATATGAGAGGCGTAATTGGCCAAGATTGGCTGCAGCCACTCAGGATATGCTGGTCTCAATGTGCTCTCGCAATAACCGGCCCACATTGGAACAATGGAATGAGCAAATCGAGTGCGCCAAGCAGTTGAATGCACATATTGTGGTTGATTTGCGGAGCCTCGGTATCAACGACGGCTGCGAGCTTGATGGCTTTGCTGCTGAGGTTGTCAACCTGGCTGAGCTTAACGAAGTCAAATTATGCCTTGAAACCGGCTCGCTGCCGATGCTCGAGAAGGTCGGTGAGAGATTTAAGTCTCTTTGGTATTGCTTCGACACCGGCTATGCTAATCTGGACCCGCAATTTCCCTTCAAGCAGTATGTTGATGATTTAGCCCCGAGAGTCGCCCATTTGCATCTTACAGATAATTATGGCCATATAGACGACCACGTACCACCAGGGCTACAGGGGGGTATATCACATGAAAATTGGGATTATCTGTTAAACACTTTAAGCAAACACGATAATGATGTGGTTGGTTCGCTTGAAATGTGTCCCTGTATGCCGGCTGTAATGATACGCCAGGCCACGGAGTTCTTGTTTGATGAATTGAAATGGCCTGATCGACCCCAAAAGCAGCCCGGCTACGCAGATGCAATCTATAATCCAACTTAGCGCAACTCAAGAATCGGAATCCAGTCTCGTGAAAGCCCCACCACTGAATCCACATTATATCGGTAAAGGTGTTTTGTTTTTTGGCTGATTTTTCGTCCGGCTACTAAAAGCCGTATACCGGCTTTAGCTGTTCCGAAGTCGGCAGCTTGTCGTAATACTCGCCTCTTGGCCCGACGTAACCAACGCCTTGTTTCTTGAGCTTTACCGGTGTGATGGAACCATTGCTGTTAGTGACGTTGACCATGACGGTGCTCATTTCGCTGCGGATTTCGTCCATCTCGGCTTTGGTCTTTTTCTTGTCCTGCTCGCTGCCTATCATATAGCCGGCGCCACCACCCACTGCTGCTCCAATTAAAGTCGATTCCGTATTGCCACCAGCCAACTGGCCGATGCCGGCACCGGCTAAGGCTCCAAGGCCTGCGCCTTTTTGGGCGTCGCTTTCACAGCCGACGAAAAATGCCAAGCCCAAGCTCACAACAACTGCAGTCAAAATTGTTATCCACTTTTTAGCCATTTTATACCTCCATCATTTTTTCTCTATATAAAGTATGAAATTGAATTCTGCCCCAAGTCAATTCTTAATTGTTATTCTACTATTCATCTAACGAAAAAGTCAAACAAACAGACTATTATTTCGATAAAATACGTCTGTTTCATTATCTTTGTTCGGCTATTGGGTCGTAATATCTAAAGAGGAAATAGTAAAACTTTAATCGGAAGGTATAATCCGCTATTTTTTAAGCAACTAAAGGGGGCGATAGATGTCAATTTTACGTATATTTTCCAACCGCTGATATAAAGGCCTCGATGTTTTCTGTAGGAACATCGGGGGGCATACCTCCGCCACAGGACATTATAATGCGGCTGTTGTCTGTTACCGAATCCAGCGCATCTTTCACGCTTTTCTGAACTTCTTCGGCTGTGCCGGCCGCAAGAACATCACGCGGGGGAATGTTGCCGAGCAGCGCAACGTTGTTATTTGTGAGCTGTTTCATTTCTGCCAGCGTGTGCTCGTGGCTAAAATTGAACAGGTTCACGCTAATTTGTGTTAAGTATGGTGCACATATCAATCCGGGTGCATCATTGTGGAAAAGCCTCACGGCCACATCAAGCGATTGGAAGATTCGTGTCAGGTACGGCAACGCCGTTTTCTTAAAGTCGTCATCTCCTAAAAAGCCGACAATATCGTCGAGGACCAATATACCATCGATAGACGGGAACGTTTTTACCTGCAGCTCGACCCAGTCTATAATAAAATCTGTCACGGTCTCAAGTAACTTTTGTGTTTCTTCAGGATTAGTACGAATGGCCATGAGAAATTCTGTGCTGCCCATAAGAAACGACGCAATATTTAACGGCCCACGGGACACTGCGAACTTAATCGCGTGGCCTGCGTTCTCGATTTGGCCCTGGTAGCGCTTTAGGCGATTAAGAACAAAAGGTGGCAGACCATCGGTTTCCGGGTTCGGCTTGTCGAGTGAATGAACAGCACTAATATCTGTGAGGATTTTCCCTGCGAAAGGCATTTCCTTTTTGAACCATCGGCATTTCGCACCAAAAGCAGATGGCTCCGTGCACATACCGAACTCAGACCAGAATCCGGGTAGAAATAAAACATCCGGAAAGTGTTGGACGGCTTTTAGATTGGCCTCAAACCACACCTGTTCGCTGCTGAAGTAATCAAGTATGGACATACCTGCCCAGCTCGGAAGCCAGGGGCAGTCGATAATAAATCCAACCGGCAGCGGATTAATACCTTCTCCGTTGATTACAGCCAATAGTTTTTTCCATTGCTCTTCTGTCATATCGTCTTACTTCTTGAGCGTGCAAAGTGGACAACTGCACACAGTATGATAAAGCCCACAAGAAGGGCGATTCCAAACCATCTTATCTTGGACCACAGGATCCATACGCTCCCAAATGCGGCCGCACCAGCTGCCAGGACCATGAGAATGTTCCAGAGAACACGTCTTGCCCCCCGCGGCATGCTGTCGCCCAAAAAGGTCTTCTGATTCATTAGCAAAAAGAACGCGAAATAGGCGATTGGCAGCAGCACCATTGCAAAGATGGATGTCGGCACCGCAAGCCAGGGTGCAGCATCTTTCCAGAAAAACGGACCGAGCGCCCCGACTGAAACCATGATGCTGCCTATCCACTGGGTCCGGCCTCTCGGCGGCCTGTTGAGCAGCTCACAAAAGCAAAGACCGTTAATCGTCATCAGCATTGTAGTGGCGCTCATCGCCATTCCTAAAACACCAAGGCCGAAGACGTATTGAGCAAAACCTTTGCCCGTCAGCGGGGCCAACGTGTCGGCAAGGTTGAACGCGTCACGTTTGACCAGCATCGCGGCCATCTTCTTGTCGGCGTAGGGCAGGGCTTCGGCACGCTGCTGTATCTGTTCGGGGGATAGTTTCGTAACTTCTTCGGGTCCAACCTCGTATTTTAGGCGTTGAGCTAACAGGGCTTTATAGGGGCCGACGAGATTCTTTGCTGGTTCCTCCGTTATTTGGCCACCCGTGGTATCCGGCACAAAACCAGGTGCCGGTGTTGCATGGAACTGCGACGTTGAAGCGATAACAACGCAGCCAGTTGCAAGAATGAACGGGATGAACAGTCCGGTCGAAAGGTCGAATATCGCCAGCCCGCGGAAGTACTTGTCCCAGCCTTTTCGCAACATCGAGTAGGGCAGCAGAAACGTCATGTTGATACCGACGGCGGTGGCGGCGGCGCTTATCATAACATCGCGCTGCTGGCCAACAATAAGATTGCTCCAGAAAGGCCGGCATTTCTCCGCAACGGCTTCAATATGTGGCATGAAGCTGTCTGTTGGTCTCATCAATAGCCCAAAGTCAGGTATCAGACCTCGCAGGATTCGCCCCCAATCGAGAACTCCCTCAACACTCAATTTGATTACCACTCCGATAAAGCACAGAACAATCATGCTCACGATAGTCTTTATAAGGATTTCGAATATCTTGACGCCTTTGCCTCCGGCGCCGTAGGTCATGGTCACGGTTAGGCAGAAGGTGAGAAAGATGGCGCCTGCGATAATCTTTCCCGGTACTTCGCCCATGGCAGCGGGACCTAAAATGGAAGGGAACAGGTTCTGGCGAAGGGCCGCCGTGCCGAGAGCGAACTGCGGAAGCGACCAGACGAGATTCGCCATCATCGATGCTATGAGCCAGCCCCACCCCAAGACGGGGCTGACGTGCTCGTTGATACCTCGCAGTGGACGTTGACCTGTGGACAATGTCACATAGGCAATGGCACTTAGCATAATGATGCCCAATATCATAGCTAACGGCTGCAGCCACATAAAACTAAAGCCCACCAGCACACCCAAGTATAAACTCGACGACAGTGACCCACCTCCGAGGGTAATGCCGCTCTGGAGCCAGCCCGGGCCGGATAACCTGAGGAATGCTTTAAAGGTTGCTGCTCGGCCCTTTTCTCTCGCTGATACTATCAACTGACGGTCTTTTTCGATATGGGGATTCATCCCGATTGTATTTGAAGCGGCTTGCTGAGTTTCGTTTACCGGCATATTTTTTTCTCTTGGCTAATATAAGTCAAAGGCTCTATTTCGCTAACCATTATTGTCCGGCGCAGGGGCTCTGTCAACTTTTTTTATTGAAGAATTGCACGTGGGCGTATTCCGAACGAGCATTTCAGATACGGCTTAATGGGAGGGCTTTGCATTCAGATTTTCTGTTGTACGGGACAGGACTCCTGTCAAGTGTGTGTTGTTGTGTTATCTGGGCGGTGAGTTAGACGTATTGATAAGGTCCGGAAATCATACATTATAGGGACCTTGCGGTTTTACATGTTTGTCATACTCTGATTTTTTGCGATGTTGGTGTACAGTATTCTCAGACAGGAGCATTTAAGTACGGGCAATAATGTAGATTATGTGTTCGTGGTGTACGTAGGGTAGGCAAGAATAGCCTTTTGTTCTGCCGGTTTTTGTCCGAAGGAGTGTTTTGATTAATCTTCGATGGGAATGAACCGATATAATTCTTTGTAATGTTGGGATGGTAAATCTTTTATAGAAAAATTAGATGTT
>CAYWUO010000118.1:0-7335 GCA_964461285.1 uncultured Pirellulales bacterium | reverse complement strand
AAAGTTCGCATAACCAATAATTGCACGGTTCGCGGCTATCAGAGAGACTCTAATTACAAGACGTTGGATTTCAAAATCAAGCCGGGTACTGACGGAGAAGAAACCGAACGATACGATATTTACGCCTATCATTATATGCATGAGGATGCAGGGGCAAATGGCGGCAGGTTCACTTGTGATTTCGAAGATACCTATGTGTCTCAAGTTTTTGGCGAGTTTGTATCTGAGCCGGGCGGCCAGATTTATGTTGAGGGTAATGTTGTTATTGGTGGTGACAAATCTCAGCATAATGGCGACCAGGTCATTAAAGGAACTATGACAGTTGTAGCGACTGGCAATATCTGGGTAGCTGATTCTATAGTGCTTGATGGAGAGCATGATATGGGGGGAATGCCGTCAAAGGATAATCCTAACGTTTTGGGCCTGGTTACCCAGGGGCTCGTCAAGGTAGTTGACCCTGGGATATCTGGCTATGGCGAAGGTGGTTTGAACGATTATCCTGGTCCGCCGCCTGAAGAAGTCGGTGATTTTGTATATGTCCCGGTTTGCCGACAGGATAGCGGTGGAATGGTATGGAATGGATGGACTTGGGTGTGGGAGGATGCCGAAGGATATGAAAGAAATTTACCGGACCCGATGATAGTAGAAGCAGCTATGACAATCGGCGGCGGCGGATGGGGTGCAGAGAATGTCGAATGGCATGACTATGGAGGGCGCAAGGAAAGCGGCACGGAAGATGATTTAATAGTGCGTGGCGTTATTATCGAATCCATGCGAGGTGCGGTAGGAAGAATTGACAGGGACGGATACTTGAAACATTATTATATGGACGAGCGGGTACTTGAGGGTATCCTGCCGGGAGATATCTGGCTGAGAAGCAAATATGTCCCTGCACCATCCGGCTGGCATGACTATCGACTTTAACTAATTACGGAGTTTATCTCGGCTGTTAGCTCCAAATAGCGGCGATTTCAAACTTTATTGAGCACAAGGAGCTTTTTTTGCTATATCGAAGCGTCTTCTCATATCGGTTTAGATGACGAAACGGCCACGGATTTTGAGATATTCCGCTGGTGGGAGTAACCATAGGACTGTAAGGCAGACGGCAGATGATTGACGGGGGAAGATGGACGAGAGACAAGCGGGATATTTAAGTCTCTTTGGGGTCTTTGAGGCAAGAATTACATTCTATTTATAGGACCAGACATCACTACAGCATGCTTAATAATCCGCAAAACCCCCTGCATTGCAATTTCTAAGTAATATAGCCACTTATTTGAGCCGATTAACATTCCTGATGTATAAAGCGTGACTCGTATCGCGCAAAGTTGGTCGTACAAAATAGGAAGATGCAGTAAAATGGATTGGAAAAAAACGTTTAGTTTGGGTCAAAGCGAAATATTTGGGCTGGATATCGGCTCATCTGCAGTGAAGATGATACAGCTTCGCAAAGAAGGTAGCAGCTACGCGGTCGTGGCAGCTGCCATCGCTAATATTGCCTCCGGACAAAATGATAATATCAGCCAGGACAGCGTCGATCAGAAAGAAGTAAACACCACTATGGCAATTAGGGAATGCTTCGATTTTACCAGGATTCAGACGAAATTGGTTGTTTGCAGTGTAAGCGGTCCGCAGGTTGCTGTACGAGACTTTAAGTTTCCTTTATTGCCGTCGGATGAAATAGAAGGGGCAGTAATGCTCGAAGCCGCGCAATCCTGCCCTTTCAATACAAGAGATGGCGCAGTTGACTATCAGGTAATACCTGTGGGAGAAAACGAAGTAGGTGGCGTTTTAGTGGCGGCAACAAATTCCATATTAAAAAGTAAGATACGACAACTTGAAAGTGCTTCTCTCAATTGCGTGCTGATGGATGTTGACGGTTTGGCGCTTTTGAATTGCTTCAATGCATGTGAGAAGCGTGAGTCAGGTCGACCGACATCTGTTTTGAACGTTGGAAGCTCTAATACGAATCTGGCAATCATAGGTAACAACAACTGGCCATTTATCCGCGATGTTGGATATGCCGGTAACGACATTATACGAGAAATCGCCGAAGAAAATAGTGTATCGACAGAGACTGTCAGAAAGACATTATTTGGCGATTCAGAAGAAGACCAATTAGAGCTTCGTAAAAGTCTGGGAAAAGCCTGTGAGAAATTAACTACCGATGTTACTAAAACGCTGCGCTATTACACGGCTCAGGAAAAAATGAACCTTGCCGAGAATATTTATATCTGCGGCGGTTTCGCTCTGGCCAAAGGATTTATCGAGATATTAAATAGCCAGTTGCCGGCAGAAGCTGTTCTGTGGAACCCATTTGACAAAATGCGCTGTAATACGGGCCACGACCATCGAGGAATTATGCAAAAAAATATTCTTCAAAAAAGTGGATCTGCGATGGCAGTAGCAGCCGGCTTAGCTATGAGGTCAATCTGATATGTTCACGATAGATTTGTTAAAGGGACAGGGCCTGCCGATGAAAAGCAGGCCTGAAGGCATAGTAATTGCCGCAGTAACCCTGGCTGTGCCGGTTATTATCGCAATAGCAATGTTCAGCTATTATCTACGAAGCCGGATTGTTATATCCATTAAGAAACAGGATATAGTTAATTATGATGCAAAGATTGGCAAATTAGCGGATTCTATCAAGCTGCAAAAATCGCTCGAGGAGGAGAAAATCGTTTACAGTAAGTGCTTGGCGGAAGTTCAGTCCTCTATCGTTAGGCATACTCAGTGGTCGTCTATTTTAGCTGCAATAATAGGTAATATGCCGGAATCAGTAGTGCTGTCTGGGATTAGTGTAAAAAAGAGTACTATAAGAAAAAAGGTTCCGAAAAAAGATAACCCCGAAGAAACGATTGAAATCACTGTCCCGGTAAGAACGCTGCACATGAGTATTTACGGAAGCCCACTTGACCGTAGTGGGGAAGCGGTTAGGGAGTTTCGGGACCGTCTTTGGTTGTCATCTTTGCTCGGGCCGAAGCTCGAAAACATTGGAGTTTCGCAGAAAACTACCAGGTTTGATAACAAAGATGTTGTCTCTTACGAGATAGATTGCATCTTTAAGCCGGGAATGTAGTAGGTCTTGTATGAAGCTGATTTATAAGAAAAACTTAACGACAGTGGCGTTGATATGGGCAGGTTGCGTAATACTGCTTCTGCTTATATATATGCTTGTGCTGGCGCCACAGAGCAAAAGCAGAAAAAAGTTTGAAAAAGACCTCGCCGAGAGAAAACATCAGTATCAATCTGCGTTAACAGCAGACAAAGAGGAAACCAAAATCCAGATAAAACAGCACATTGAGGAGCTACAAAGCAGGTTGAAGGATTTTGTTGTTGATTTTGAGGATTCGGCTAATCTGACCTTCGATATAGGCAAGGTAGCCAGAGAGCAACAAATATCTTCGTTTAATATCAAAGCTAAAGGCAAAAGTGGAGTCTCAATGATACCTAATTGTGATTATATATGCGAGAGTACCATTGATATTAGCTTCACGGCCCGGTTCAATCAGTTTGCTGTTTTCCTCAATACGCTTGAGAGACATCGGCCGGTTATCTTCGTGGATGAGTTCACAGTAACTCGCTCGAGGAATAAAGAGGACTTTCAGCATCGGTCAAGTTTAAACGTGGCGGTTTTTGTCAAAAGACAGTAGGGCAATTAAAAACGCCTAAAAATTATCAGCACAAGTGTACGGTGTAAAGATATGAAAACAATAGCAATAGCAAATCAGAAAGGCGGTTGTGGCAAAACGACTACTGCGGTGAACCTCGCCACTGCTTTTGCCAACTTGCAAAATAAAGTCCTGATAATCGACCTTGACCCTCAGGCCCATACTACATTGGGGTTTGGATATAATCCTGAAGACTTTGAGAAAACAATCTATGACGCGCTTACTAATGCGCAAATACCTCTATCAAGGGCTCAAGTACCAATAGCTAAGACTATAACTGAAACAAAAATTGAAGGACTGAATCTGGCTCCGAGTAATATCTTGCTTTCTGGTGTCGAGTTTGAGCTGGCAACAGTATATGGAAGAGAATATGTGCTGCGGCAACAGCTTGATTCCATAGCAGATAATTACGATATATGCGTTATCGACTGCTCGCCCTCACTGAGTTTGCTGACTCTCAATGCACTGGTTGCAAGCACTGATTTAATAATACCCGTACAAACCCATTACTATGCAATCGAAGGATTAAGGCAGCTGCTTGAGACAGTGGATATTGTTAATGAACGATTCAATGCCAAGTTGAGGATTCTGGGTGCTCTGCTTACTTTTGTAGAACGTACATCCTTGAGCAGGGATGTTCAACGTCAGATGAGAGAGTTCTTCGGGGATTTGGTATTCGATACGGTCATTCACCGGACAACAAGATTAGCTGAGGCTCCAAGCGCAGGTGAGCCGGCTTTGACTTATGCACCGAAAAGCAAAGGTGCTATTGAATATGGGGTTCTGGCTGAAGAAATATTGAACGACAGGATTTTGGCTGAACAAACAGACAATAACAAGATTTTGGCTGAACAGATTGGTTCATAGAAACCGGCTCAAAAACAGGAGATGTAAGGGCACTGATGGGTTTTCAGTGTGAGTTTGTGGTATGAAGATATGAGAACAATAGCAATAGCAAATCAGAAAGGTGGTTGTGGCAAGACAACAACTTCGGTTAATCTTGCTGCCGGCCTTGCCCAAAAGGGCCAAAGGGTTTTGGTAATTGACCTTGACCCTCAGGCACATACAACTTTAGGTTTGGGCCGTAATCCTGACAGGCTAAGTGGGACTATCTATCATACTCTTACTCTTACGGACAAGCGAAATGGGCTTTCCAATATTATAATAGATACTAATGTCGAATTGCTTGATCTGGCGCCAAGTAATATATTGCTCGCAGGAGCGGAGCTTGAACTGACACTTGTGTTTGGAAGAGAGTTTGTCTTGAGCGAGCAGATCAACAGCGTTAAGGACGAATATGACATTTGTGTTATTGATTGTCCTCCGTCACTGGGTCTTTTGACTCTTAATGCGCTTGTTGCGAGCACTGATGTTATCGTGCCTGTGCAGGTACATTATTACGCGATGGAAGGTTTAAAACAACTGCTGCAGACTGTCAACATTATCCGAGAGCGTTTTCATCCTTGCGATGTAAAAATCCTTGGTCTATTGCTGACTTTTGTCGATAGCAGGACGTCATTAAGCAAACAAATACAGCAGCAGATGAGAGAATATTTCGGGGATTTGGTGTTTGATACAGTAATTCACAGAACCGTCAAGTTGGCTGAGGCTCCAAGTGCCGGCGAGTCCGTTTTGACTTATGCCCCTTCAAGCAAGGGGGCTGCCGAATACAAAGCTTTGGTTGAGGAGATAATTAATGGCAGAGAGTGAGCATAAAAATAAACGCAAAGCGGGGTTGCACAAGGAAATCTCGTCGATATTTGAAGGTGTGCCGATACCTGGAGGTGGCGTTGCCAAACATCCTTCTGGGGCTTCTAAACCAGCCCATACCGGCGATGCTTCCGCAAGGCCGCCAGCTTCGGAACAACAGATTTCTGGAACCGTAAAACCAGAGCTATCTGTGCAGCCCATACGTAGAGTTGCCGCAGCGAAAGAACTGAGAGCTGGGGCTGCCAAAAAAACTCACGGTAAATCTCATTGGTATCGGACCTGGAAGAAAGTAAAAAATAAGCTTTTTCCACCAAAAGAAGGCGCCGGCTCCTCAAGGCAAAAAGTAATGCTGATATTGGTTCCGGTTCTTATTATATTACTTATTTATGTTCTTATGCCGGTCTTCAAAAGGTCTAAGATATCTGAGCCCGATGAAGGCAAGTTGACCAGCGTTGCTGCCGACTATAAAGGTAAGATTGATTGGCAGATTCCTGAGCCGTATCCGGCGGGACTTCGTGACCCTATGCAATCAGCTTTAATGCCGGTTGTTAAGCAGGGAAATGGAACGGTGGAAATTGGAAGGTCTGTAAACCTGATTGTGAAGGGTATCGTATACAGCAGGGACAATCCTGCTGCGGTAGTTGGTGATCAAATAGTACATGAGGGAGATATAATATCGGGCGCAAGTATTATAAGAATACATCGGGATAATGTCGAGTTTGAAATGAACGATAACAAGTGGGCCCAAAAGGTTCAACATTAAGGGGAGCCAGTAGTATGAATACGGTATCGCTTAACCGTTAATTTGTAAAAGGATATACCATGAAAAACTTTATGTTAAAATTTAGCCGATTAAAGCTTTCGCTGCTTCTTGCATTTGTTTGTTTCTCCTGCGCTATCACAGTAGGAGAAATTGGGGCAGAACCTGTGGCAGGACCGGTAGCGGAACCAGCAATGGGGCCAATAGCGGAGCTGGAAACTGAAACAATAGCAGGGCCCAACGCGAAAACGGTAGCGGAACCAGAGGGGGAATCGTCGCTTGAGCAAAGGATGAAGAAACGGATAAGCGTTGAGTTCAGAAATACGGCTATCGAAGATGCGCTAATGCTAATGGCCGACCAGGCGAACGTGGACATTATCAAAAGCCCAAAGGTTACCGGGCTTGTGACCGTTAAGCTGACAGATGTGCCGCTGGAAGAGGCACTGGATAATATTCTTGCTGCACACGGATATGAATATGTAACAAGCAGGAATATGATAAGGGTGGCGCTCTCCAGCGAAATTACCGAGGTAATCGAAAAGATTGTAACGAAAACCTATCGAATTACTTATGCAGATGTTGCAGAGGTCGCAAGCGCTTTAGGTAAATTCAAGTCATCACAGGGCGCACTAACCTTTGTTAAGGGCACCAGCAATCTAATAGTTAGCGATACTGAAAGCCGAATTAAGGGCATAGATGTATTTATTGAAGAGATTGACCGCATGACACCTCAGGTATTGGTCGAGGCAAGAATCTACGATATTACCAGCAAAGACCGCATGGACCTTGGCGTCGAATGGCAGGCAGGCCGCGATACCATATTTACAACTGAAGGGGAAGAAACATATGGCACAGGCAGAGTATCGACAGTTGGTGCAAATCCCCTAACTGAACACGAGCCGTTTATAACAGGTTTGTTTAGCGGGTCGACCGGCAAAACTGAAGGTGCAATAGGAGCTCTTCGTTTTGGTTGGCTTAACAGCGGTATTGATATCGATGCGGTATTAAGGGCCCAGAAGGAAGATATCCAGGCCAAGCTCCTGGCTAACCCGAGGATACTGGTGCTTGATAACGAAACAGCATTGTTCAAGATAATCGAGGAGATACCCTACCAACAACTTACGCAAGGAGGCCAGAATAGTTTCGGAACAACCAGCTTCAAAGAGGTTGGGGTTACGCTTGAGGTTACGCCGC
>CAYWUO010000117.1:0-7433 GCA_964461285.1 uncultured Pirellulales bacterium | reverse complement strand
CGGCCGTAGGAAATGTTGGCAACCTGGTCGCCAAATATGATACCGTCAATCATAGTATCGGCATCGAGGAACAGGCCGATATGCTCGCCGCCTGCGCTCAGCTTGAAATCTGCGTGAAGTGGTCCGTCTCCGATATCCTCATCGGCCCAGAAGAGAATAAAATCATCGGCTTCGACAGTCGTCTCACCGGGCGAATCATCCGGAATTTGCCATTTGGTTGGGTTCCTCAAATTGTCCGTAAGATACATCCCGCCCAAGTCTATAGCCGTATCACCGAAGTTATAGATTTCGAACCAGTCATCGTAATCGCCCTCTGGATCATTTATATCGCTCTCACTGCTGTTGGAAGCCATAAACTCGTTGATGACCAGCGGGATTCCTGTTTGTTCCCAATGGACGGCCAAAAATGAATAGTCTGCAAAGTTAATCCCGTTAATACCGTCAAAGTCGGCACAGCCGAAGTGCGTACAACTGCCGGGGTCCAGCCACTGCTCTGCGAACATTTGTATATCTTCCCAGTTGACCTTACAATCGCCTGTCAGGTCGCCTTCAGGATATAAAGCAGCAGATGCGAAACCAAGCAAAAATAAAACAAGTGCTACCGAGAGCAGTAATATTCTCATAGATTTGATCGCCTTCTATGTCCTTCCTCATTACTATTTTGAGTCGTTGACCAGCAGCTTTTCCTTTGTAAGCCCAAGGTCTAAAAAACGAGGTCATACAAATGATCCTTATAAGTATTATTTTAACATATATCAGTAGTTAATTCAATCCTTATTTATTCAAATCAGCCGAAAACCCTTGCGGTGACGGCTTCAAACCGCTATTATTGGGCGAAAATTGCCCAGCTTCGTTTCAGAAATGAAGGTACTGTTAAGGAAATCAGCAAGTGAAAGTATTTCGCTCGCCACATAACCCTATAATCGAACCGAAGGATGTTAAACCTTCCAGGGATGACTTTGAGATTATTGGCGTTTTTAATACCGGCGTTACTCGTTTGCAGGATGAGGTTATTTTGCTTCTCAGGGTGGCGGAAAGACCAATTTCCAAAAATCCGGATATAATACCAACTGCTGTTTATGATACTACTGAGTGTGAGCTCGCTCAAAGACAGTTTTCAAAAAATGACCCGATAAACGATTTCTCAGACCCAAGATTAATAATAACGCCTGACCAGACATATTTGACATCGATTTCACATTTGCGGCTGGCTCGCAGCACCGATGGAGTTAATTTTCAGATTGAGGATACTCCCACTATATCTGCCGCAAATGAATATGAAACCTTCGGCATCGAAGACCCCAGAATCACTTTTACTGACGGCCGGTACTATATTACTTATGTCGCGGTTTGCCCTTTCGGAGTAACAACCTGCCTGGCATCGACAAAGGATTTCAGCTTCTTCGAGCGTCACGGCGTCATCTTCTGTCCCGAAAACAAAGATGTGGTGATTTTGCCTGAAAAAATTGGCGGAAAGTACTATGCCCTGCACAGGCCGGATTCGCCCCTATTTGGAAAACACGACATCTGGATTGCGGAATCACCCGACTTATATTGCTGGGGAAACCATCGTCACCTAATGGGGCCTCGCGCCGACCATTGGGATGATATAAAAGTCGGCCCAAGTGCCGTGCCTTTAAAAACCGACCAGGGCTGGCTTGAGATTTATCACGGTGCCGATAGAAATAATCGCTATTGTCTCGGAGCAGTATTACTGGATACCGATGAGCCGTGGAAAATTGTTGCAAGATTGGAAGAACCGATTCTTGAACCGCAAACTGATTATGAAATCGAAGGGTTTTTTGGAAACGTAGTATTTAACTGTGGTCTGCTCTACGAGGAAGATAAACTTAAGATTTATTATGGCGTCGCCGATACGGCGGTCTGCTATGCTGAGGTTGCCTTAAAGGATGTGCTCGAGAGTCTTAAAACGTAGACTGAAAACGAAAATATGAATAGTTATGTTAATTATCTCTGAGGATTATCAAAATGCGGAAGATTTTAAAAATGAATAAAATCTTATCTGTTCAATCAGCAATAATATTGATATTCATTTCGTCCTGCCAAACAGCGAATAGACCCGAGCCGATTCTTTCTGACATACCTGCCGGACGAAAAATAGTGAATTTTAACAGCGACTGGAAGTTCGCCAAACGCAATCACCAGGGAGCCGAGACGCCTGACTACGACGATTCGCAATGGCAAGCTGTGCGTCTGCCTCACGACTGGGCAATTTCGGGGCCATTTCATCCAAAAGAAGACGGTTATGCAGGGAAACTGCCGTGGAGAGGAGTGGGCTGGTATCGAAAGACATTCACCCTTGATAAGGCGGACAAAGGTCGGCGGGTTTATTTCGATTTCGATGGTGTGATGGCGTTTCCAAAGGTCTATGTCAACGGCAAGCTGGCCGGCGAGTGGGATTACGGCTATATGTCTTTCCGTGTAGATGCCACAGATTACATAAAGTTCGGAAGAAAAAATGTGATTGCGGTCCGGGTCGATACAAGACGGCACGGCACCAGATGGTATCCCGGTGCGGGAATTTATCGAAAAGTCACGATGACCATCTGTGAGCCGGTTCACATCTCACACTGGGGTACGTTTGTTACAACACCCCAAATAAGCGACGACTCGGCTACAGTCAAAATACAAACAACGATAGAAAATCACCACAAAAAGAAATCAAAATGCAATGTTGAGGTTACGTTACTTTACCCTGACGGCAAGCAGGCAGCGACAGGCAAAAAGGATTACACCGTGTACGGCGAAGGCACACAGGAGGTTGATATTTCGTTTGCAGTTACTAATCCTCAGCGATGGGACATTGCCAGTCCGAAACTATATAACGCAGAAATAACCGTACGCATAGATGAAAGGATCGTCGATAAGGATGTTACTACCTTCGGTATTCGTACATTCAAGTTTACAGCTAACGATGGTTTTCATCTCAACGGCAGGCGAGTACAGCTTTACGGTGTGAACCTGCACCACGACCAGGGTCCTCTCGGAGCGGCCTTTTATACCAGGGCTATGGAGAGACAATTGGAGATAATGCGCGATATGGGCGTCAATGCTATTCGTACCAGCCATAATCCGTCGGCGCCGGAGCTGCTTGATTTGTGTGACAGGATGGGATTCGTAGTCTGGGACGAGTGTTTTGACAAATGGGATGATAAAGCTGACCGCGTCAGGGGTAAGCCGCCGTTGCAAGAGCATGGTGAAAAACAGATTCGTAACTTCGTGATGCGCGACCGCAATCATCCCTGCATTGTGGTTTGGTCGATAGGCAATGAAATAGGAAATATGCCTCGAAGCAGGGAAGGCAAGTCGCCCGAACGCGTTAAATTTATGAGTGATTTCGTACGTAAATATGATTCAACGCGACCGGTTGGTATGGCCTGTCATATTCCTCAAACAGCCCAGCAATCCATTCTTGACTCATTAGACCTGACGGGTTGGAACTATAATCGCAGGTACGGTTTATACAGGCAGCGCTATCCCGATAAGCCCATAATATATAGTGAGTCGGCATCGGCACTGAGCACACGCGGGTTCTACGAACTGCCACTGCCAAGCAGCAAGACCCGGTATTCCAAAAAACTCCAGGTGTGTTCTTACGACCTTAATTCGGCGCGATGGTCGGATATTGTCGATTCTGAGTTTCAGCTAATGGAGGATGACAGGTTCGTGGCCGGTGAATTCGTTTGGACGGGCTTTGACTATCTTGGCGAACCGACGCCATTTTCACCTCAGGCGAGAAGCTCATACTTCGGTATCGTTGACCTCTGCGGTATTCCCAAGGATAGGTTCTATCTGTACCGCAGTCATTGGCGGCCGGACACAACTACAATACACCTCCTGCCACACTGGAACTGGCCCGACCGAATCGGAGAGAACGTTCCAGTTTTTGTATATACCAACGGAGACTCGGCGGAATTGTTCCTTAATGAAAAATCTCTTGGACAACAAACAAAAATAAAAGAGATAACTGATTCGTCGTACTATGCAGTTACCTACAAATATCGCCTGCGTTGGGATGATGTCGTGTATGAGCCGGGTGAATTGAAAGCGGTTGCCTACAAGGACGGCGAAAAAATCGGTGAAGCGATAATTCGAACAGCGAACGAGCCGGCGGCGATACGCCTGACACCTGACAGAACGGAACTTTCCGCTACCGGTGAAGACCTTTGCTACATTCTGGTTGAGGCGCTTGACAAGAAAGGTACGCTATGTCCACTGGCGGACAACCTGATTCGCTTCAAGGTCGAGGGCCCTGCTGAGATTGCAGGTGTCGGTAACGGCAATCCCCTTTCGCTCGAACCGTTTCAGGCGGACTATCGCAAACTTTTCCACGGCAAGGCAATGCTGATTATTCGCACGACTGAAGGACAAGGCGATAAGGTTAAAGTTATCGCTGAAAGTGACGGCCTGACTTCGGCGGAAACTTCCGCACACAGCAGTACTTCTTTATGTAATAAATGAACAAGATGTCTTCTAAGAAATATAATTACGAATGCCAACGAACTCCTTTTATGACGAAAGTAACCATTTAACAGGAAAGAAATGAAAAATAAAATCATTTATAAGATTATACTGTTTATTTTATTTACCCTCCTGAATACTCACTATAACGCAGTATTTGCGGACGATGGTTACGAATTATGGTTGAAATATAAAAAAATTGACGATGCCGAGAAATTAAAAGAATATCAACAAGGGGTTTCATCCATAATTGTCGAGGGTGATACAGAAACATTTCAAATCATAAAAGACGAATTAAAAAGGGGCTTGAGCGGCCTGCTGGGGAAAGATATACCTTTAGAGAAATCCATCAAAAAGGACGGCTGTGTTATTGCAGCAACAGCCGGTAGCTGCGATGTCGTAAAGAAATTAAACTATGCAGCCGTGCTCAAGACACTCAGCAGAGACGGGTACATCATAAAGTCTGAAAAAATAGACGGCCAATATGCTCTGGTCATCGCAGCAAATGAAGATATTGGACTGCTATACGGCACACATCATTTGTTGAGACTTATCCAATCACACAAAAGTCTAAATAATATAGATGTCATTTCAAAACCGAAAATACAATACAGGATTCTTAACCACTGGGACAATCTTAATGGAACCGTCGAACGAGGTTATGCAGGAAAATCCCTGTGGAAATGGGATGATTTACCGAAAAAACCGGATGCCCGATATATAGATTATGCGAGGGCAAATGCCTCGATAGGTATAAATGCAACCGTGCTCAATAATGTCAACGCCAATCCTAATGTGCTTAAAAAGGAATATCTTAAGAAAGTCGCAAAACTTGCGGATATCTTTCGGCCTTATGGAATTAAAGTGTTTCTTTCGGTCAATTTTTCATCTCCTATTTCCTCAGAGTTTAAGCTGGATAACAATAGAAAAGGAGGTATCGGTAATCTCAAGACTTCCGACCCATTGGATCCAAAGGTGAGAAAATGGTGGAAAAATAAGGTAAAAGAAATATATCGTCTTATTCCTGATTTCGGAGGTTTTCTGGTCAAGGCGAATTCCGAAGGAATGCCCGGTCCGCAGGACTACAACAGGACTCACGCAGATGGTGCGAACATGCTGGCTGAGGCGCTTGAGCCATACAAAGGCATCGTGATGTGGCGCGCGTTCGTTTACATTCCGGACACGGACCCTGACCGTGCGAAACGTGCATACAAAGAATTCGTTCCTCTGGATGGTTGCTTTTCTCGAAATGTTTTTGTGCAAGCCAAAAACGGCCCTATTGACTTTCAGCCCCGTGAACCTGTTCAGCCGCTTTTTGGCTCGATGCCCAATACGCCTTTGATGCTGGAATTACAAATCACACAGGAGTATCTGGGCCATTCAACACATCTGGTCTATCTCGCTCCGATGTGGAAAGAGTACCTCCAATTCGATACTTACGCTAAAAGAAATGGCTCGACTCTTGCCAAGATTGCGGATGGTACTTTACACAATTATCATATGACAGGTATCGCCGGGGTAACAAACATCGGAGATGACAGAAACTGGTGCGGGCATTTCTTTGCACAGGCCAACTGGTATGCCTTCGGTCGCCTTGCGTGGGACCATAACCTTACCGCTGAACAAATAGCAGACGAATGGATAAGGTTGTCGATAAGCAATGACGACGATGTTATTCAGACTATAAAGTCGATGATGATGGGCACCTGGCAGGCCTGCATAAATTATATGACCCCTCTTGGGCTGCATCACATTATGCAGCCTGGTTTTCATTACGGCCCCAGCCCTCAGCACGACAAAGGGAGATTAGACTGGACTTCGGCTTATTACCATCGCGCGGATGAAAGCGGCCTAGGATTCGACCGCAGCCCAACAGGGAGTGATGCAGCAGGTCAATACTTTGCACCTTTGCGAGAGACCTTCGGTAATATCAACACATGTCCTGAGAAATACCTGCTTTGGTTCCACCATGTCCCCTGGGACCATAAAATGAAATCGGGCAGAAATTTATGGGAGGAACTCTGTTACAGATATTACAATGGAGTGAAATATGTTGAGCAGATGAACAACATCTGGCGAGGCCTTGAAGAACGTATCGACCCGGAACTCTTTTTGCATGTTAAAAATAAATTAAGAAAACAAAAAGAAGATGCAGGGCTATGGAGAGACACATGCATTGGCTACTTTCAGAAGTTCAGCCAAAAACCTAAGCCTGTCTTTCAATAGTGCGATTATTTTTTTGTATGTCGCCGTTTAATGCCTGCCATCACCGACAAATTAAGAATCCGGACTGCAGACAGCAGAGATAATGATAAAATAAAAGGGGTATAAGATATGGAGAAAATAGAAAAGCGAAGATTCTATCCGGTGCGTAAAACAATCGTATTGTGTCTTTTTGCGTTCTGCTTATATCCCTGCTCAGCAGGAGAAAATGAATATTCAATAAGCAGCCCTGATGAAAAGATTTCTGTATCCGTTTGGATATCCGATGATAAGAGCGCCTTCTATAGTATTGAATTCTCCGGTACGGCTGTTCTTCAACAGTCTAAATTAGGGCTCGTAAGGGAAGATAGTGATTTTTCAAAAGAGCTATCCCTGGAATCTGTATCTGATATTGAGACCGTCAACATCGATTATGAGATGCTGCAGGGCAAAAGACGCCATTGCTCTTATACGGGTAACAGACAAATCTTCCATTTAAAAAATTCCTCTGGTAAAAAGATGGATATAATTTTCCAGGTCTCCAACGATGGAGTTGCGTTTAGATATTATTTCACGGAACAATCGCAGGATGTGAAAAAAATCACGAAGGAAACAACCTCTTTCAACTTTCTTTCCGGCACGAAGGCCTGGATTCAACCTATGACCAAGGCAAAAACCGGATGGAATCAGGTCGAGCCTTGCTACGAGCAACATTACAAGCAGGGTGTTGATACAGATAAACTTGCTCG
>CAYWUO010000116.1:0-7438 GCA_964461285.1 uncultured Pirellulales bacterium | reverse complement strand
CTACTCGACGAAACCAAAATCGCCGAGCTTATTGAAAGGACCCGCAAAGGCGGTATCGAGGTAGTAAATCTGCTCGGCTATAGCGCCTATTACGCACCCGCAGCAGGAACTGTTCGAATGGCTGAAGCTATTTTGAAAGATAAAAAGGAGCTTATCTGCTGCTGTGCTTATTGTGACAGCGAATACAATGCCGGCGGTTCTTTTGTCGGCGTCCCTGCTAAACTCGGCAGAAATGGCGTTGAAAAGATTGTCGAGCTGGATTTGAATGATTCTGAAAAGGCCGAGTTCCAAAAATCTCTCGAACACGTAAAGCAGCTCACTGCAAATATTGACAAGCTCTTATAATCCGTATTACGCAATGGAAAATCAGGATGGAAAATCCAGCCCCCGCCTGCTTTTTAATCTGCAAAAATAAACCACCAAACTTACTAATCCACTCGCTTTTTATCTCTTGTTATCAATGAGGCAAAGGATGCCACTATAGGATTATGCCATAAGTAGTACTCCATTTTCTAAGCTTTATTTTTTTTCATTATATTGCAGTCCTAAACAAAATTTCTTCCCAAAATTCTCATTTTTTAGTTTACAAATCTCAATAAATAAGAATAATCTTCATAGCTTAATAAGTTAAGGAGGACGGCAGCAGTTTCCTGTCCTGTTAGTTTTTGCGATTGTGTCTGGTCTTTTTTAAGTATGACAGATGTATTTTTGAAGAATCGCTGGGCGGCATTGGCCTTGGCTGTGTTAGTTGGCTGTGCAGAAGAAGAAAACTTTGAGTATCCATACAACAAAAGACTTTTTTGGGCTGTGAGCAAGGAGGCTCGCGGCCTTTTTTATTAGCCTTCAACGCACTCAAACGCCGTCTCGCAGCGAATGTCACATAAGCAATCAGCCAAACCTTCCCGATACACTGTTCACCTGATACTCTGCCCCCTGTTATCCCGATTTCCCGAATTTTCTTTGTGCCTTTGTGCTTTTTGGCCTTTTGCCCTGAGTAATGGTTCAAAAACCGCTAAAGATTTCTTGCCTTTTCTCGAATAATGCTATAGTTTACTATGTTTTATATCTGCTCTATTAAAAACAGGATTGGATATGGAACTAATAAAGAAAATCAAGCAGACCGAGACCGAGGCCCAGCAGCTCATCGAGCAGGCCAAGGCCGACACCGCCGAACTGGCTGGAAAAGCCCACCAACAACGACAGAACCTTATCGAACAGGCCCAGCAACAGAGGAAAAAGGAAATTGAATCTGCCGTTGCCAAGGCAAAATCACTGGCAGAAGCCGAAGTTCACAAGCTAAAGGCCGAAGCTGAAAACCAGCGTAAACAACTGCGGGACAAAACCGCCGACAAAATACCCGCAGCAACAGCAAAAGTAATGGATTACTTAAAAGGATAACGATGGCCATTGCTCAAATGGCAAAAGTTATGATTGTAAGCCATCGCTCACAGGCCTCCGACCTGCTCGAAGCACTGCAGGCCGAAGGTATCTGCCAGTTCCTAAACGCAGAGCAGGCAATGGTTGCAAAAGATATGCCCGAGCTTATTATCGAAGGCCCGGGTCTCAACGAAACCGAAACGCTCTTAAAACGATTGCAAAAGAGCATCGAATTTCTCAATAAATTCGTCGATACCAAAAAAGGCCTTGCCGGCATCCTTTCGCCCCGCACAGTCGTAAACGAAAAATCTTATCAAAAGGTCACTAATCAAAGTCAGGATTTACTGAGAATTATCAAACAGACCGAGCAGACTGAAATTGCAATAGAAAAAGCAAAATCCGAAATCGAAAATCTCAATACCATTTTGCAGATGCTCGAGCCCTTCAAAAACCTTGATACTCCTGTAGAGGAGATTGCCCCTTCGAGAAATACAAACTGCCTCGCCGGCCTGCTCCCTGTGCAGCACTTTGATAATGTCCTCAGCGGCCTGGCCGAGCTTGCCGCCGCAGTCCAGCAGATAGATACTGTCGACAATAGGCACGCCTGCCTTATCGTCTGCCTGAAAGAACAAACTGACCAGGTCCAGAAGCTACTGCGTTCCGCAGAGTTTGAGCAGGTCACATTCGAGCAAATGACCGGTAAAGCAGCGGATTTAATAAAGCAGCATACCGAAAAACTGCACTACGCCGAAGACCAGCTGCAGACTCATAACAAACATGCAACCTTACTCTCTGAGAATCTGTTAAAACTGCAGATTCTTCACGACCACTATGAGAACCTCTTAAAAAGAGAACAGGCCAAAGACACCGCACCTGCCACACAGCATACCGTTATTCTGGAGGGCTGGGTAAAAAAGCATAACTACAAACGTCTTGAAAAAATTGTCTCTCGTTTCGACGCCGCAAGCATGACCAAAATCAAACCCGCCGAAGATGAAGAAATACCCGTTGAAATTGAGAACAAGAGCATCATTAAGCCTTTCGAGGTAATAACCCGTCTTTACGGTATGCCACAGCATTTTGAGGTTGACCCGACTGTCTTTCTTGCGCCTTTTTTTGCAATTTTCTTTGCCCTGTGTCTGACCGACGCCGGCTATGGCCTTGTTATTATCGCAATGATGATTTTCTTCATAAAGAAATTACAGGGCGACAAAAAGCTGATGTGGATGCTGGGAATTTGTTCAGCCGCCACAGTCGTAGTAGGAGCTCTGACCGGCGGCTGGTTCGGTGATGCCATCCAGCAGTTTGCACCTGCCTTAAAGCCTGTGCGGGAGAAGCTGATGTGGTTCGACCCATTCGAGAAACCGATGACATTCTTTGTTTTAGCTCTGGCGATGGGTTATGTGCAGATTATGACAGGACTGATGATTGCTTTTGTGCATAACCTCAAACGAAAGCAATATATAGCCGGACTGTGTGACCAATTGACACTGTTGGTGATGCTCAATTCAATTGCAGTATTTGCAGCGAGCAAGGCTGGGGCGCTCCCAATTAAAAACGGAAACTTCTTCGGAATGATGGCAATTATTCCAGCGGCTGTAATCTTATTGTTCAGCCAGCGCGAAGGTGGCTGGCCCAGCCGAATCGGCATGGGTGCATATAATCTCTTTAGCACAATATTCTATGTCGGGGATGTGCTCAGTTACATAAGATTGATGGCCCTGGGTATGGTTACAGCCGGCCTGGCTATGGCAATAAACGTTATGGCCGGGCTTGCGCTCGAAATACCTTACGGCATAGGTATTGTCGCGATGTTATTGGTACTTATTGGCGGACACGGATTTAACATAGCTATAAACGCATTAGGAGCGTTTGTTCATACTCTGAGGTTGCAATACGCGGAGTTTTTCCCGAAGTTCTTCATCGGTGGTGGTAGAGCGTTTGAGCCGTTAAACAAAGAATATAAACATATATATATAACTAAAAAGTAAGAAGATAAAACTTAAAAGTTAGAAGGGCAGGTTGGAAATGGATTATGGAATGACATTGGCTTTAGTTGGTATAGGATTGGCGGCTTTATTGGCAGGCATCGGCTCGGCTATCGGTATCGGTATTGCCGCAAGAAGTGCCACGGGTGTATTGAGCGAAAAGCCGGAAAGATACGGGCAGGTGTTTATTATGGTTCTACTGCCTGGTACACAGGGTTTGTACGGCTTTTTGGCTGCCTTTATGGCGATGCGCAAACTAAACTTCTTCGGCGGAGCCGGCGTGCCGGAGTTGTCTATAACGCTTGGATTGGAAGTGCTTGTAGCTTGTTTGCCTATTGCTTTTGCCGGTCTGGTAAGTGCCGTCTTCCAGGGAAAAGTCTGTGCGGGTGGTATCTTGATGGCTGCAAAAAGACCGGAAATGGCATTCAAGGCAGGCGTTATATACGCAGTTATGGTCGAACTTTACGCGATGCTTGGTCTGGTGATAACATTGTTTATCCTGCTGTTCGGTATCACCTGGCCAACTGCTTAACCATTTAAGTCCAATACGTAATACGAGATAAAAATTATGGAAGCTGAACAGGTAACAGAAAAAATCCTGACCGAGGCAAATGCCGAGGCAGAAAAGATAAAAAGCGAAGCAAAACAAAAGCAAACCGAAGAACAGGCAAAGCTCGACGAACAGCTCGCCGAGTATAATAAACGAACTAAGGACCTCGTCGAAAAAGCTGCAGAAGATGAAAAATCCCATATCCTCGCTGCAACAAAAATGGCCCTCGCCAAGCAGTTTCTCGCAGAGAAAAGAAAAATCCTCGATGAAGTCTTTACAGCGGCTCTAAAGCAGATGCAAAATCTGCCTGACGACCAGTACCGGAATCTAATGACAAAGCTAATGCTCGAATCAATCGAATCCGGCGAAGAAGAAGTCATCATTGACAAGAATGAAAAGAGAATCGACCGGCAGCTAATCGACAAGGTCAATGAGCAGCTCAGCCCCGACAAAAAAGGCAACCTAAAGCTATCAGAAGAAAGAGAAGAAATCGGCGGCGGCTTTATCCTAAGACGCGACAAGATAAAAACCAACGTCACTTTCGACGTATTGCTCAGCAAGGCCGGAAATGACCTCGAAATCGAGCTGGCAAAGAAGTTATTTGAGAAATAAATCATAATTTTCAGAAAGGCAATAATTATGAGGGCTCAAATCAGGTTAGTATTTATCGCTATGCTGGGCCTTTGGTTACTGAGTGGATGCGGTTCGTCTATGACTTCTTGCTGGAAGCTTAACGAAGGAAAGGGAGCTATTGCACACGATTCTATCAGCAATAAGCATGGAGATATTTATGGTGCAACCTGGACAACCGGCATTTCAGGGACTTCTTTGAATTTTGACGGACGTGATGATTATGTCCAAAGCACTCGCAATATTGACCAGGACAGTTCAACCGGCATTACAATGGCCGCATGGGTCTATCCGACAAGCACAAGTCCCGGCAGACATCAGGTTATCAGCACTGATAATGGTGGTTTTGACTGGAGCATCTTAAGGCAAGGCCGACAGTGGCGGGTATTTACCGGAGACAGCTCCTGGGATTCCGGATTCACCGTAGACCTAAATACCTGGCAGCACGTAGCAGCCGTTTTCAAACCGGATGAAGATGTTATTTTTTACAAAAATGCAGCAAGACATTTAAGAGGTTCTGCTCCGACCACAGATGCTAATGATAATAATATAGCTATCGGCAATAATCCCGGTCCCTGGGACGAATACTTCCAGGGCAAAATCGATGAAGTTGCAATCTACAAAAAAGCACTATCTGCTAAAAATATTGAAAAGCTTTATCGCAAAAGTGCTTCACGCTGCAAAGCTGTTATAACAAGCAACAGGCAGACGAATGAAACTGCTAAAGTTGTACCGGAGAAACCCAGGCCCAAAGTTCGGAAAAAACCGGCAAATCTGAGAGAACTTGCTGAGATTGAAAAAACAAGGGCAGAGACTCGAAAGTTAAGACAGGAAACAGAAAAAGTAGAAGTTGAGACTCAAAAACTAAGAGAAGAAATTCGCCTGTTAAGAGCCAAAACTAAAAAAATAGAGGCAGAAGCAGAACAGGCAAGACAGCAGGCCGGAAAAACAAGGGCCGAAACGGAACTGCTAAAGGATAAGAGCGAAACAAATACCAAATAGACATAAGTGCAAAAGGTACAAGCTGATTAGGCCGAGGTTCAAGAACGCTCAAAAAGTGATAATCAAATAATCTAAAAAATCCAATGAACAAATGACTTACAAAGCTAAACAGCCTACACTTGACTTTTACACTTACCCACCAATAGGCGGTGACGACTGGAGATATACATTCCAGACAGCCCAGGTACGCGTCCTCGAAATGCAGATGCTTACAAGGGCAGCGCTTCTCGATATAGCCAACGCCGAAAGCTTTGCCCAGGCCGCCGATTTATTATCAGCCACCGAATACGCCCTGCCTCCGGGAACGAAAAACAACGAAGATATGGAAAATCTCCTGCTGGCCCGAAGAAAAGCCGTACGCCAGTTCTTCGCCGATTCAATCCTCGACAAACCGCTCGTACATCTTTTCAGAACTCGGGATGACTTCGCCAATCTCCGGCTGGCGCTTCGCAGGGCACTGACCGAAAAACCGGTGGGAACTGACTATAGCGATAATGGTAATGTCCCGCCGGAGCTTTTCGAACAGGTCTTCGAGCAGGAAAGCGAATTCGGCTCAGCCAAACTGCCCGATTATCTACACCAGGCCGCTGACGAAGCAACTTTGGCCTATTACCAACAAAAAGACGTCCGCCAGATTGATTACGCCATCGATAGACACCAGGCAGAGTATAATCTCAAAAAAGCTCTTAAGCTAAAAAGTGTCTTTCTGCTCGGCCTTTTCAGAATTCAGATTGATTTGACCAACATTCGCACAATGTTCCGTCTGAAATTCACCCAGCCCCTAACAGGGGCGGGGTTCACCGAGTCCGAGTTGCGTAACGTTTTTTTAAATGGCGGCTTCATTGTGCTCGAGCGCCTCTTACACGCCCTCGACCTCGGCTACGAATCTATACCACCGTTATTTTTTGTAACTCCATATTATCGTGTAGTCGAGGCCGGCGCCGCTTATTTAAACTCGGAAAAATCTTTCCTGAAAGTCGAGCAGCAGTGCGATGAATTCCTGACCGGCTTCTTGAAATCAGCCATCCAGATTACCGCCGGCCCTCAGCCGCTCATCGCCTATTTACTAATGAAGGAAAACGAAATAAGAACCGTTCGTTTAATATTAACCGCAAAGAAGAATTCTCTGGATACCAAACTTATTTTAGACCGTATATCATGAACCAAAATACGAAATACGCCGAAACCAAATGCAACGTAACGTAGCTATAATTGGTGACACAGATTTTGTAATGCCGTTCTCGGCCTTGGGAGTCGATACGTTCGCAACAGGCGAAAGCCGTGATGAAATTGCCGAAAACGTAAAGAAAATCATCGAGGCCGACTTCGCCCTCGTCGTCGTTGCCGAAAATATAGCTCCCGCCGTAGAAGAGCTTTTTTCTGATTACGATAATTTGCCGACCCCCTGCATTGTTATTGTGCCGTTCACAACAGAACCTTCGGGCGTCGCGACAAAATCTCTCGGTGAAGTCCTTAAAATAGCTACAGGTATTAATATCTTACAAAACAGTCAGGAAACAAAATGAGCCAGATAAAAAAAGGTAGAATCGTAAAAGTTGCTGGCCCTGTCGTCGTTGCCGAAGGCATGGCCGGCTCACGAATGTACGACGTCGTTCGCGTGGGAAAGCTCCAAATCATTGGTGAAATCGTAGAGCTGCACGAAGATTCGGCCTCAATACAGGTCTATGAGGAGACCACAGGCTTAGGCCCGGGAGAGCCCGTAGTCGATACCCTGGCGCCTTTGAGCGTCGAGTTAGGTCCGGGCCTGCTCGAAAGCATCTATGACGGCATCCAGAGACCGCTGGATTCGCTCGTAGAAGCTGATGGCGAATATATGAGCAGAGGCAGCACACTGCCGGGCCTCAACAGGGAAAAGAAATGGCACTTCAAA
>CAYWUO010000115.1:0-7626 GCA_964461285.1 uncultured Pirellulales bacterium | reverse complement strand
CGAATGTCGGATTTCAGAGACCTCGACAGCCTCAAAGCCAAATTGCAGACCATCGTCGAATACAAAAACAAAATCTTTACGGCCCTTTATAACGCTGAGCCGATAAGTGCCGATGAAATCTTCGAAAAGTGCAAACCTTATGCCGAAAAGCTGCTGCCGTTTGTGACGGATACTACCGAATTTTTGCATAGGTCAATTGCTGAAGGCAAATCTATTCTTTTTGAAGGTGCGCAAGGAACGCTGTTGGACCTGGACCACGGCACTTTTCCATACGTAACCAGCTCGAACTCGAGTTCGCTTGGTATGCCGGCCGGCTCGGGAGTACCTGCCAAAATAGTTAATAAATTCGTCGGCGTAGTCAAGGCATATACGACAAGAGTCGGTGCCGGTCCATTTCCCACCGAACAGGACAATGAAATCGGCCAATACATTCGTGACAAAGGACACGAATACGGTACTACTACAGGCCGGCCCCGCCGATGCGGCTGGTTCGATGCCGTGGCAGTATCTTACTCTGTAACCATCGGTGCCATCGATTCGATAGCGTTGTTGCACATCGATACACTCGCCGGCCTGAAAGAAATAAACATCTGCAGGGCATATAAAATTGGCGGAAAAGAAACCACTTTCTTTCCTGCGAACATAGCCAGACTCTCACAGGCGAAACCCATTTATGAAACAATCCCCGGCTGGGATGCCGAAATAACCGGAGTAAATGATTTTAATGATTTGCCTGCGGAGGCCCAAAACTTTATCTGCCTTATTGAAGAGATGGTCAAAAAACCTGTTACAATCATAGGGGTAGGACCAAAACGAAGCCAGACGATATTTAGATAATTTTAGTGGATAGCAGGTATGCTAAACGCTGTGTGCTATGGAAAGTATCGAAGAGAAACTTGAAAAAACTGCCGAACGTCTCGGTATAACGGCTGAGCAGATGCCCCGCCGTATCGCCATAATTATGGATGGTAACGGCCGGTGGGCACAGGGGAAAGGCCTGCCACGGATTGAAGGGCACCACAAGGGCGGAGAGACAGTCGAGAGTATAGCTCAATACTGCGTTGATTTCGGCATCGAATCTCTGACCTTATATTCTTTCAGCATAGAAAACTGGAAGAGACCCAAAGACGAGGTCAACTCCCTGATGCACCTGTACACTCAATACCTTGTCGAGATTCGTCATACGCTGGCCAAAAACAATGTCAAGCTGCTTCACCTTGGCCGATTAGATGGTCTGCCTAAAGAGGTACAAAAAGAGCTTACAGAAACCATAAACATGAGCGCTGCCAACACCGGTATGAAGCTTGCATTGGCGCTGAACTACGGCAGTAGAGACGAAATTGCTGATGCCGTTAAAGAAATTGCTCAAAAATACAAAAGAGACAAGCTTCACCTGAATGATATCGACCCAAAGTGCATAAGTCAGCATCTATATACCGCTGGTCTTGCAGACCCGGACCTTTTGATACGCACCGCAAACGAGATGAGGGTCAGCAACTTTCTGCTCTGGCAAATCTCATACAGCGAATTCTATGTTACGAAAACTCTCTGGCCGGATTTCAAAAGGAAAGATTTAGAAAGGGCGATACTCGCTTACTCAAGGCGCAAACGGCGCTTCGGTGCAGTTACAAATGTCTAATCTTAAGCGGCGGTATGTTATAACCAGATAGCGATTTGCAACGGTTTATTATGCTCAAACACAGACTGCTTTTCGGTACTTTAATGACGATATTTTTCACAGCCGTCGTTATTTTTGACGGTTGGCTGGACGGTGGACTGACGGCTACGGCAGCAGACGATAAGCCGGTGCAGGGGACACTTCTTTTTCTACTTATCGCCCTTCTGGTAGTACCCGCTCAACTTGAACTATCTAAACTTGCATCAGCCAAAAACCTGAAGATTTTCACACCTGTTTCAATCATCGCATCGATTTTATTCGCGGGCGCCTGGTATTGGCCACGGCTTGTCAAAATCGCACCGGGTATGTCTCTGATTTTTCTCTCAGTGTTTGTACTTATGGCTTTGCTTTTATACCAATATGTACGCTATGGGACTTCTGATGTGTTAGCTAACTGCGGCGTAAGTTATTTTTCTATTGTTTATCTGGGGCTTTTGAGTAGTTTCGTACTTGCCATTCGTATTGATTTTGGTCTCTGGCCGCTTCTTATGTTTGTTTTTGTTGTAAAATGTGCCGATATAGGGGCTTATGCGATAGGGAGTATGTTTGGTAAACACAAATTTTCTCCTAAAATCAGCCCTTCGAAGACCTGGGAAGGTATGGTTGGCGCCGTCATAGTGGCGGTAGTTGTTGCTGTTGGATTTGCCATAAGTTGTGATATAATTACAGTATCCTGGTGGCTGGCAGCGGTTTTTGGTTTTTGTTTTGCTTTCATCGGACAGTTCGGCGATTTGGCCGAGTCGATGTTGAAACGAGACGCCGAGCAGAAAGATTCGGCAAGCAGTGTGCCCGGCTTCGGCGGGATACTGGATGTCATTGATTCGCCTTTGGTGGCGGCACCATTTGCTTATTTGTTTTTTATGTGCAGCTTTTAAAGGGATTAACTTTGGAAGTTACCATACAATTGGATTCGGCTGGCCCCCATGCTTTCTCGCGAAAGCAGGAATGGGAGCTTCAGTTATTCGGTCCAGCCGACAGCCATCTTCGCCTTTTGCGCAAATCACTCGGCGTCCAAATTACTGCGCGCAAATCCAATTTGATAATCACCGGTGATGAAAAAAGTGTAAATAAAGCCGCCGAAGTTATCGACAGGATGCAAAAACGTCTAATCAAACGCGGCTCGCTTACTGCTGAAGATGTAAGAGGCTTTGTCGCCAGTGGCGAATCGGTCACTGTGACTGATACAAGCGGAGCCATTACGGTGTATTCCCACAAAAAGGTGGTCGAACCATCCACGAAGGGTCAGCTAAAATACGTTGAAACAATGCTGGCCAATGACCTCACTTTCTGCATCGGTCCAGCCGGGACCGGCAAAACGTATTTGGCTGTTGCAATTGCTGTATCAATGCTAAAGAAGAGGCAAGTAAGGAAGCTCGTCCTTGCACGACCGGCAGTGGAAGCCGGCGAAAAACTTGGTTTTTTGCCGGGAGATATACAGGCAAAGGTAAATCCGTATCTTCGGCCGCTTTTCGATGCTCTCGAAGATATGATGGATTTCGCCCAGATGAAGAAATTTATGGAGCTTGATATTATCGAAATCATCCCACTTGCCTTTATGCGCGGCAGAACTTTAAACGAAGCGGCCATCATCTGTGACGAGGCCCAAAACACCTCACCGCTGCAAATGCTGATGGTGTTGACGAGATTGGGCCACGGCTCAAAAATGATAATAACAGGTGACATAACACAAGTTGACAGAGAACCCGGCCAGAAAAGCGGAATGGTCGAGGCGATTGAATTACTGCGCCGCATAAAAGGAATAGGTTTTGTCCAGTTAAGCCAGCGAGATATTGTACGACATCGACTGGTTCAGAATATAGTACAGGCCTACAAAAAAAAGGCAAAAACCGCCAAGCATTAATATTTATTTGTTGGCAGGTTATGTATTTTGCCGAATATTATTTGACGAGAGCTTTTATATAGGATGAATAAATGGGATTTTTCAGAAAAGCAAGCCCGCGTCGAACTCGGGTACGCAAGAGTATAACGGGCGAGCGCTTCTCGCAGATAAGCCGGCTCTCCGACACCGATAGTGTAATTTCGGTCCTTCTTTGGCTGCTTTTTGTTGTTCTCTGTATTTCTATAATTTCATTCCAGGGCTATCATAAGCTGATACAGACATCTGTAATAGTGGTTCTGATTTGCCTGGCTGCGGCTTTGTATATCTATCATTATCAGGGCCGAACCGTAGCAAACCACGTCAGAGCGCTTGTATTAATTGGCTTGTTTATTTCATTGTTGGCCACGACCAAAATCGGTGTGTTATTGTCCGGCCATAGCTACTGGGCCACCACTACAACCGTCGCGGTAGCTGTGATTTTAACAATTGCCTATGAACAACGTTTTGCGATAGGTATGAGTGTTTTCTATTGCCTGTTAGCCTGTCTGGCTGTAGGACCTATGATGGGCAACAAATATTATTTGGTGAATATCGACCTGCTTTTGACAATGTTCGCGGTTGTTTTTACCTGCTGTTTCTCATTGAAAGAAATCCGTACAAGAATGAAGCTGCTGAAAGTCAGTACTCTGGTAGCGGTGATAGTGTTTATAGCAGCGACTGCTGTGGCTTATTTAGACTTATCAGGCAAGGAACCCGGGACCGCTGAAATTTTCAGCAATGCCGGCAGTCATGCAGGGGCGGCCTTTCTGATGGGTCTTCTTATCCAGAGCCTGCTTCCACTTATCGAAAAAATCTTCCGCATAGCTACGAGTATGACACTGCTGGATTATAGTGATGCCAATCAGCCGTTGTTAAAAAGACTTGCAATGGATGCGCCCGGCACGTTCAGTCATAGTTTGTTAATAGGCTCTATCGCCGAGGCCGCGGCTGAGTCAATCGGCCGTAACGGGCTTTTATGCAGGGTCGGTGCTTATTACCACGATATCGGGAAAATCAATAAGCCCGGCTATTTTATCGAAAACCAATTGGGCTCAACCAGCCGGCATAAGGAAATATCACCTACGATGAGTCATTTGATTATCATAGGCCACGTCAAAGACGGGATAGAAATGGCCAAGGAATATGGTTTGCCAAGCGTGCTTTGGCAATTTATCGAAGCGCACCACGGTACGACATTGGTTGAGCATTTTTACAATGAGGCGAAGAAACAGAAAGCTAAAAATGCAAAGCAAAAAGCAGTTGAGGAACCTTCAGAGAGCGAATTCAGGTATCCAGGCCCCAAGCCGCAAACAAAAGAAGCCGCCATAGTGCTTTTGTCTGACACCGTGGAAGGTGCCGTCAGAAGCCTGCCGGAAGTGACACCTACGAGGATAGAAGCGGTCGTGCACAATATGGCTATGAGGCGTTTGCAGGACGGTCAGTTTGATGAGTGTGACCTTTCCCTTCGCGAGTTAAGTCAGATAGAGGCAAGTATATCCAAGACCCTCGCTGCACACTATCACAGCCGAATTGCATATCCGAAAGCGCCGGATGTTCCAGAGGACGCACAATCCACACAAGGGCATACCGGGCAAAAAGTCGATTAACAATTATGAAACCTGCTAAACAACAGCCAGAGACAATTGTTCAAATCGCCAAAAGTTTCAAGGCAATAGACGTATCTTTGCCTAAGCTAAAAAAACTGGTTGAGACCACCTGTAATTGTTTTAACTCCCGTAAAAGCACAGGTATGATAGTTAGTATTGCAATAGTTGACGACGCCGAAATGCGCAAGGTAAACAAAAGATTTCTAAATCGTAATAGCTCTACTGATGTTATAAGTTTTGATTTATCAGAGCAGAAGAATAAAAAATTATTTGAGCTTGTTGTTAACGGTGAGATGGCTGTCAGGGAGGCGAGGCGGCGTGGCCATTCGAGCGAAGCGGAATTGGCACTTTACGTAACACATGGCCTGCTGCATAACCTGGGTTTCGACGATTCCACGCAAAGCCGGGCGAAAAAAATGCACGAAACGGAAGACGAGATTTTACAACAACTCGGTTATGGTTTGATATATAATAAAAGCGCAGGTGCTTAACAGAACAAGAATAGAAAACAGAGCCATGTTGGGCTATTTAGATTCGTAAACGGCATACTGGTTAATTGAAAGGGTATTATAAGTGGGCGTTGGCTGGATAGTATTGCTGATTTGTATTCTTACAGGCGGTGTACTTTTCTTTTCCGCCAATACCATGGCCCTGCGGACATTTTCCCACGTCAAACTACAGGAAGCATTCAAGTCAGCAAACAAAAAACCAAATCCGGATAAGCTTGCCGACGGCCTGGTCGAAAATACTGAGAAATTGATTTTGACATGCTCTTTGTACCGGCTAATTTTTAACGCATGTATATTGCTGTTATTGGTTATACTGCTGGTAAAGCTGCGTCCGGCCGGCTCCCAGCTCAGCAATTTTCTGTTTACATTTATTATTGCGATAGTGATATTTTCCCTGTTCGGCCTGGCAATCCCACACGCCTGGGCCAAATATGCAGGCGAGAAAATCCTGAGCCGAACATACAAACTATTAATGTTTTTTGCGATTATTGCCTCACCAGTTCTTTACGTCTGGAAATTCACCGACAGCCTTGTCAAGCGCCTGGCCGGCGTAGCAGAAACGACACCTGAAGAACGGCAGGAAGAAAAACAGGAAGAGTTTATAACCGGCCTTGAGCAGCACAGGACCGAAGGAGTTCTCGATGAAGAACAGCAGCAGATGATTGAAAATGTGCTGGAGCTAAGTGAAACCACCGCCGATGAGATTATGACGCCCCGGACAGACATAGTAGCTGTCGAGGTCAATTCTGATTTGCAAACGGTTTTGAGAACTATCACTACCGCAGGGCATACCCGGGTGCCGGTATATGAAGAAAATATAGATAATATAGTCGGCTTAATTTACGCTAAGGACCTGCTGAGCGAAATCGGCAAAACGACCGATGATTTTAAGCTGTGCGACAAGATGAGAGGGGCCTATTTCGTTCCTGAAACCAAACCTCTAAGGATTTTGCTGCACGAGTTCCAAAATCAAAAACAGCATATAGCCATCGTGCTCGATGAATATGGCGGAACAGCCGGCGTTGTTACTTTGGAGGATATTATCGAAGAACTCGTTGGTTAAATAACGGATGAATACGAAGAATTACCGCCGGAACCGGTTAGAGAGATTGACCGGAATATCATTGACGTCGATTCGAGGACGTACGTCGACGATTTAAACGACAGCTTCGAATTGAATCTGCCCGAAGATGAAGATTACGATACCATCGGCGGTTTTGTCTTCTCGCGCCTGGGATATATTCCCAAAACCGGCGAGAGTCTTGATTACAAAAATCTGAAATTTACCATTAGCTCGGCCGAGGCCAGAAAAATAAAACGCATCAGAATCCAGAGGACAGATGACAGAGGGCAGATGACAGAGGACAGATGATAGAAAATCTGACTTCCGGCCACGTGCCTTTGTGGTAAAAAACTGTAATAATGTTGACTAAAGACACAGCTATTTGTATACGCGCTACAGATTTTTCCGAAACGTCCCAGATTGTGATTTTTTTTACAAGAGCAAACGGCAAAATCAGCGCCATCGCCAAAGGCTCGAAACGGCCAAAATCGGCATTTGACGGGCCTATCGAAATGTTTGCGCACGGGAAAATTGTCTTTTCCGACTCAAATAAAGAGAAACTTGCAACGCTAACGGAATTCCAACAGCAGGGGGGTTTAGCAGCTCTGCGTGAAAATCTTTTTGTCTTAAATTGCTGCCTTTTTGCTACGGAGCTGCTGAACAATCTGACGAACGACTACGACCCGCATCCGGAGCTTTTTGACAGATTCCAGAAATTTTTAGAGGATGTCAACGAAAAACGAAATGTGTTGGCGTTGCTGATATTATTTCAGTTGGCTCTACTCAAAGAGGTCGGATTGATACCAGTATTCGATGCCTGCGTGAATTGCAAGAGACGACAGGAGACAGGAGACAGGAGACAGAAGACAGAAGAAATTTACTTTAGCAGT
>CAYWUO010000114.1:0-7647 GCA_964461285.1 uncultured Pirellulales bacterium | reverse complement strand
TTTGCTCTTCGGCGAATATAGCCAGTCCGTCGTTTTTCCTGTTAGCTGCATATTCAGCGGCTATATCATTGGTGCTTGAAGTGCTGTTATAGACAAGGATTTTTTCCCCAATGCGTTTAGTATTGAGATTCGCCCTTATTTTATCGGGGTCCAAAAGGTTGTTTACCATCATAGTTTTACTTACCTGTCGAGGGCGATATCAGCCGCTGCTGCGGAATGAGTGATTGCACCGACTGCGATTCTGTCGACGCCGCACTGGGCGATAGCTGAAACGTTGGTTAGCGTAATGTTGCCTGATGCCTCAAGCAGCGGTTTTTTACCTTTACTGTACATTTCATCTCGCATTTCGACAGCGTGTTTCAACTGCCACTGCCCCATATTATCAAGCAGCACAATGTCAATGCCCGGAATCTCCAATACATAATTAAGCTGGTCGTCGACATGGTCAACTTCCACGGCAACGAACTTTACGCCCTTTACCTTTCTGGCTTCACAAACAATTTTCCTGAGTTTTGGCTGAAACTTTCTTCCGAGCTGTGCCAGGTGATTGTCCTTAATCAGTACGCCGTCATAAAGTCCCAGCCGATGGTTATGTCCGCCACCGCAGCGGACAGCATATTTTTCGAGGATACGCCAGCCGGGCAGTGTTTTTCTGGTATCGTAGATTTTTGCTTTTGTGCCTTGAATAGCCCGCACATATTTACCGGTCGTCGTAGCGATTCCGCTTAACCGCTGCAGAAAATTGAGCATTACACGTTCTGCGCTGAGCATAGAACGCAAAGGCCCCTCGATAGTAGCGAGTTTACAGCCAACGTGAGCAGATCGACCATCACCTACATAAATCCTTAGTTTGAGTCGCTTGTTGTATTCTTTGAGAATTTCTTTGACGACATCCATTCCACAAACGATTATCTCCTCACGCGATATAATGTTTGCGCTGTCAATAGTATCGTGCTTGAAGAGAAGCTCGCTTGTCATATCACCCTGTCCGAGGTCCTCCTCAATCGCCATTTTTATAATCGGCAGTGCTTTTGCAATATTAAGTTTTTGCATTTTTCTTTTTCCTTAGCCACAAAAAAAACACAGAAAAACCGCTAATCATTTTTTCCCCTGTGTATTTTTTGTTTTTTTTCTGCTAAAAAGTCTCTTTTCTTTTTTCGAGAGCTCGCAATAACCAGTTCCGGCAGCTCTTTTAGTTCGCGCAACTGGTCCCGCAAAAAAGCCGCCCGTTCAAAATCAAGCTCCTGTGCCGCCTCAAGCATCTCCTGCTCAATCTGTGATGCCAATTGTACCTTGTCATACTCGGATTCGCCGAAGCGAATCGCCTGCTGGGCGGTTTTCCGTGCCTTTATCTGCTCAGTTAAGCTCCTGCGGATCTCCTTTTTTATCGTTTCAGGCGTAATATTATGCTTTTTGTTGTATTTTAACTGAATTTTACGCCGTCTTTCCGTTTCGTCAATAGCTTTTTGCATCGATTTGGTAACGGTGTCGGCATACAAAAAGACGGTAGCATTGATATTTCGTGCGGTCCTTCCAATGGTTTGTATCAACGAAACATGGCTTCGCAGGAATCCTTCCTTGTCAGCGTCAAGAATGGCAACTGCCGAGACTTCCGGCAAATCCAGACCCTCACGCAATAGGTTCACTCCCACCAGCACATCAAACTGGCCATTACGCAGGTCACGCAATATTTCAATTCTTTCGAAGGTATCAATTTCGCTGTGCAGGTAACGGCATCGAAAACCTTTTTTGGTGATAAATCCGGCAAGGTTTTCAGCCATCCTTTTCGTCAGTGTTGTAACGAGCATTCGCTCTTTTATTTTGGCACGCTTTTCAATCTCGCCCAATAAATGTGGGACCTGGTTGCCGGCCGGGTGTACAAAGATTTCAGGGTCCAAAAGTCCGGTGGGTCTTATGATTTGTTCGACAACTTCGTTATCGCATCTTTCCAGCTCGAATGGCCCGGGAGTAGCAGAAACGAAAACTACCCTGGCCCAATTTTCCTGAAACTCTTCGAATCGCAGGGGCCTGTTATCCAGAGCACTTGGCAATCTAAAGCCGTGCTCGACAAGGACCTCTTTTCTGCTTCTGTCACCGGCCCACATTGCACGCAGTTGTGGTATGGTGGCATGGGATTCATCGATAAATAAAAGAAAATCCTTCGGGAAATAGTCAATCAGCGTATAAGGTCTTGCTCCAGGCGGCAGGCCTGAGAGATGCCTTGCGTAATTTTCAATCCCGCTGCAATAACCGACTTCCTCTATCATCTCAATATCGTATTTGGTTCTGGCTTCGAGGCGCTGGGCTTCGAGCAGCTTTCCTTGACTTTTCAGTTCCGCCAGCCGCTGCTTTAACTCCGCCTTTATGCCTTCTACCGCAGAGCCGACCCTTTCAGCGGGCATAATATAGTGTTCAGCCGGATATACAAAGACCTGGTCTTCATCTGCCAGAATTTCACCTGATACAGGATTTATATAGCTTATCTTTTCTATTTCCTCTCCGAAAAACTCTATGCGGACGGCAAAAGATTCATAAGATGGATGCAGCTCGACCACATCGCCGCGAACCCTGAATGTCCCTCTTTGAAAGTCGATATCGTTTCTCGTGTACTGAATATCAGCCAATCTCCCAAGCAGGACATTTCTATCGACAGTATCGCCGGTGCGGATAGCAACGACACTGGCCTTATAATCCTCCGGTGAGCCAAGCCCGAAGATGCAGGAGACAGAGGCAACAATTATACAATCATCCCTTGCTGAAAGGCTGGTGGTAGTGGAGAGCCGAAGCCGGTCGAGGTCGGCGTTTTTGGAGGCGTCTTTTTCGATGTATATATCTCGCTGTGGTATATATGCTTCGGGCTGATAGTAGTCATAATAGCTGACGAAATATTCGACCGCATTTTCGGGGAAAAGCTCCTTGAATTCCTCATAAAGCTGGGCTGCTAAGGTCTTATTGTGGGATATAACAAGGGTGGGCCGGTCCTGCTGGGCGATTACATTGGCCATAGTGAAGGTCTTGCCGCTTCCGGTTACACCCATCAGTGTCTGTAATTTTTTACCGGTGTGCAGACCTTCTACGAGCCGTTCTATCGCCTGCGGCTGGTCACCAGCAGGATTAAACTCCTTGTTTATTTTAAATATAGCCATATTTCTACCATCTTTAATTTTAGCAGCAAATTGAGCAGATTTCACCCTTAAATTAGAAGATAAACCACGGTGATATGAATAATTTAAATGCAATAAACGAGGTTTGAAGCCTTACCGTTGATAAGGATGATACTATTTTTATTTTGATGTGAGGGTTTGGGGGTAGGTGATTGCGGCGAGGAGGGAATCGCCATATTTTTGCCAGAGTGCATCCGAACCGAGAAACGAGTCACTTTGTTTCATCTCAAAGGTTACAATTGGAATACCAAGTGTTAGGCCGGCATAAGAACCGAGAGAGCCGGGCTTTGCTCCAATTTTTCTAACAGGCAAATTGCAATGTTGAGCCATTCTATTAGCCAGTGAAAAAGCGGGTCCATCATAGTCGATACAGGCCAACGGCTGATGAATACTAACGATACGGTCCGGAGAATACTCACTGATGAGCTGCTCAATAGCACGCGCCTCCGGCTCAGACAGCGCATTGTAACCAAACTTTCTGTTATTAATGCGGTTATCTGTTGCAAAATTGCGATTCAAGTCAACGCCATTAGCATTACAACGGCTGTTGTAGGCCAGGCCGTCGGGATTAGCCATGGGTAAAAGCACAACCTTTCTTCCAATCAGCAATTGTGTGTTTTGTTGAAGATATTTTGACAGTTGTCGGACGAGCGGTGTCCCGGCGGGCTCATTGCCGTGAATAGTCGCCAGGATTAAGATTACATCCTGGCCGTGACCGATGACAGTGCAGAGAATCGGTGTTTTACGAACGGAATACCCAATGATACGATATTCAGGCAGGATTAAAGGTTGTTCCGGTAGTGTCCGTAGCTCGGGTGAAACGAATTCCGGATAGCTTATCGGCTCGGCACAGCCGGCAAAGACCAAAACAGCAAGCAGACAGCAAATCAGCAGGATAATGGGGCACTTGCTATTCATATCAATTAACCTTTCGGCAGAATTCACCCATTTGCTATAGAAAACTGATGTGACAGCCGTTATAAGCGCTCAGAATAACAGTGAAAAGCATAGGGAAAAAGATTGCGGGATTGTTGACTTTTTTATGGTAATGCGGGAAAATGGTTTTTTTCGTTCGTCGAGGAATATTGAATCTTAATACAAGGAGACAGAAATTATGTTTAACGGAATATTTCACATTCCCCAACCCAAAAATGAACCCATCATGCAATATGCTCCTGGCAGCCCGGAACGTTCGGAGCTAAAGGCAAAGCTCAAGGAGATGCTGAATGGGCAGATAGAGGTGCCGATGATTATAGGCGGACAAGAGGTGCGCAGCGGTAATCTTGCGGATATGCGCTGCCCGCATGACCATCAGCACTTATTAGGCAAATATCATCAGGCAGACGCTGAATATGTCAACCAGGCAATCGGTGCTGCTGAGAAGATGAAAAAAGAATGGGGTCAGATGCCGTGGGAATCGAGGGCTGTGGTATTGCTCAAGGCGGCGGATCTTTTATCCGGCAAATACCGCCAAACACTCAACGCCGCTACTATGCTCAATATGAGCAAAACACCACACCAGGCGGAAATCGATTCGGCATGTGAGTTGATAGATTTCTGGCGATTCAATCCGCATTTTATGGAGGAGGTTTACGGAGACCAGCCGATGTCCACGCACGGTGTGCTGAATTATATGGAGCACCGCCCGCTGGACGGCTTTGTTATGGCAATAACGCCGTTCAACTTTACGTCAATCGCAGGCAATCTTCCGACGGCACCGGCCTTAATGGGTAATACCGTGGTATGGAAACCGGCATCGGCAGCGGCACTGCCGGCGTATTTTATTATGAAGATATTAGAGGAGGCGGGAATGCCGCCGGGAGTTATCAATATGCTTCCAGGGCCGGGGCCGGTCGTTGGGCCGCCGGCGCTGAATGATGTCCGCCTTGGTGGAATACATTTTACCGGCAGTACTTATGTGTTTTCTACTATCTGGCTGACGATAGGAAAGGATATTCGTAAATATGTATCGTATCCGCGGATAGTTGGTGAGACGGGCGGTAAAAACTTTATATTCGTTCATACAAGTGCCGGTATAGAGGCAACTGTAGCGGCAACGGTGCGTGGTGCTTTCGAGTATCAGGGCCAGAAATGCTCAGCGGCATCGCGAATGTATGTGCCCGATTCGATTTGGCCGACGATTAAAGAACGGATGCTGGATGAGATTCGCGATATTAAAATGGGCGATGTTACTAACTTCAGAAATTTTATAGGCGCTGTTATCGACGAAAAGGCATTTAAGACCATTAACGAGTATATTGAATACGCTAAGAATTCACCCGATATGGAAATTATTATCGGTGGTGGAAGTGACGACTCAAAAGGATACTTTGTTGAGCCAACCGTTATTGTAAGTAAAGACCCGAAGTCGAAGCTGATGGTGGAAGAAATATTCGGTCCGGTGCTTACTATATATGTTTATCCTGAAGGTGAATATGACGAGACGTTAGAGCTTTGCGACAAGAGTTCACCGTATGGTCTGACCGGCTCGATATTTGCATTAGACCGTAGTGCGATAGTTAAGGCAATGAATACGTTGCGTCATGCGGCTGGTAATTTCTATGTTAATGACAAGCCAACCGGAGCAGTGGTATCGCAGCAGCCGTTCGGCGGTACGCGGGCATCGGGAACAAACGATAAAGCCGGCAGCTGGCTTAATCTTGAACGATGGGTTTCTCCGCGTGCCATTAAGGAAACTCTCCTGCCGCCGAGAAACTTCCGCTATCCTTATATGGAAGAGAAATAAGCCGGATTTGTTAAATTAAGTTGTGCGTATTGCTTGCTGCGCGTGGGGGACGGAACAAGAGCAGTTTTTTCTGGGCTTGTTTTGACTATTAAGGTTTATTTGCCCGGCTAAAAGTGCAGATATTCAGGCATTAAAACCGATGAAAATAAAGGACTGGGTATTTTCTGTAAAATTGCAGCATCGAAAGAAGAATATAAATGGCGAAAAAACGTAAAGGTACGAGAATCTTATCCGGCATTATAGCAGTTGTCATAATAATTGGCTTTGTGTATCTATCCCGCTGGGTATATTACAGGACAATGACAATACATCAGCTGCTGACGGAGAACAAGCAGCTTAAACAGGCCATAAGCAATCTGACTCAGGAGGAGCAAATCGGATATGCAAAGGTTATCCTTCAGGAAGAAAAAGACGGTAAGTTGTTGACCACGATAAGATTCGTGGAGACTTCCAGAGATAACAAGTTAAAAAAGATTCTGGAAAAAGAATATACAATTGCGGGGGATATTGTCCATTTCGACGCGTTGATTGTGAAGTTCGGAGATAAGATGGTGATGAACGGAAAGGCAAAGTCATTGTATCTCTGGAGAAGAGTTTATGGCGAAACAATGAAGCCGGAAGACGGATTTTTAATAGAGCAGCCGGGGACGGAACCCGAAAGATATGGCGGCCTTCTTACGGCACTGGCTATAAAGCAAAAGCAGATGTTCTGGACAAGTATCTGGGAATTGGCAAACGACCCTGAGAAGCTAAAACAGTATGATATCGAAGCAGTCTATGGGAATGTTGTATATACCAGGTTGAAAAATGGGCTGATTTACGTTTTCAAGATAAGTGCAACCGGACAAGTTACTCCCGAGGTTGTGCCTGAGATGTAATGGGTAGATATACCCCTTTGTTGTTGGTTTTTTGTTCAAAACACATCTTTTTACATTCACTTTTATTGCAGAGCGTGGTTTGATAATTGACAGGCGGGGGCGTCTCGATTATTGTATGGGCTGAAAGTGTAATTCTATTATATTTGGGGACTTGGTATGGAACAAAAAGTCGATTTCGAGATAGTTGTGATAGGGGGCGGAATTGTAGGTTTGGCCTCTGCTTACAAGATTGCAATGGGCCATCCTGATATTCGCATAGCGGTACTGGAGAAGGAAGATAGAATCGCCGCCCATCAAACAGGGCATAATTCAGGCGTTATTCATTCCGGGCTTTACTATACGCCCGGCTCGACCAAGGCAAAAACCTGTACCAAAGGCCGCAAAGAATTAGAGGATTTTGCCGGGAAACACAAAATACCGTACGAGATTTGCGGCAAGATTATTGTCGCAACACAGCAAAAAGAGCTTGCGGAGCTTGAGCGGGTTTTCAACAACGGGCAGGAAAATGAGATAGAAGGAATCGAAAAGATTGGGCCTAAGCAGATAAAAGAGATTGAGCCATATTGTAGCGGCATCGCAGGGATACGGGTGCCCTGCACAGGGATTATTGATTTTACCAAAGTTGCAAATAAATTAGCCGAGCTGATAGAGAAGAAATCGGATGGCAATAAAATTTTGACCTCGCATAAAGTCGTGAGATTTGACAGGCACGACTTCTTTACGAATGTTGTGACGAATAAAGGCGCATTTTCGGCCAAATTTATTATCAATTGTGCAGGGCTTCAAAGCGACAGGATAGCAAAGGCCGCTGGCTCTGAGCCGGGGATGAGGATTGTTCCTTTCCGCGGAGATTATTACG
>CAYWUO010000113.1:0-7748 GCA_964461285.1 uncultured Pirellulales bacterium | reverse complement strand
CGGAATTCCAGCAACCAGCAAAAACGCTCCGGACAATCTTAAAGCAGGACTTTGCAAAGATAATAGTGTAGCTATCTGTTCGCTTGAGTACTGGGCGTTTAACCAAACACCGCCAATTACAAGATTAAGTACAAGCACAACTAACCTGCTCCAGAAACCTCCATAGTAAATTACAATTAGCGTAACTACGAAAGCTCCAATCAAATACGCCCCGGTTATATCCAGCAGGCTCTTCGAATACCCAATCTTTTGCGCCGATTTTCCATCAACAGGTTCACCAAGAACCTCTGCAGCAAATCTGTTGCCGGATACTTGTAGTGCCGAAACAATAGTTTCACAGCTAACGGTTGCACCTGTTACGGCATCAATATCAGCAAACGGCTCAAGCGCAAATAGCCGCCTTCCAATAAGCTCTTCACGCCACTGCCTAAGAAGTTCCAAATAGGAAGGCGTTTCATTAGAGCGTATTATGTGAAAATTAATCAGCTCACCGGCTGTATCCACATACACAGCAATATTCATTTCTCCGCCATAGCCGCGGACCTCCGGCGCCAGCTCCTTTGTGCTGAAGATATAGCCGGCTAATTCATCGTCGGCGTCGCTGACCTTAAAATAATTGATTTTTCCAGAACCATCAAAAAGAGCTCCCGATTCTTTTTGGATTTGCAGCTCACCTGCGAGCGCTGCAGCCGCATACCCCGGCAGGCAAGGCCTCATGCGTGCAGCAGACCCAACAAGCACATTCGAGCAGAGAATAACAGTTATCCCAACACCAAATAAAATATAGCCGACTCTGCGCAATCTAAAAGCCGAGGCAGGTAATAGGCGGCCTACCTCCGGCCGATATATTCTCAACGTCCCAAGCGGCACATTGGCAAAAATAAGCAAAATAAATATAAACAGTGTTACCTTTGCCCCGAGCACAGGAAGAAGTGCAAGAGATGTCACCATCCCCCCTGCCGCCGCCCCGAGATGGTCGGCAGTTTCGAGCTTGCTGCCGGCTTGTCCCGCCTCAAAGCCGTTACCTGTAAGTTGCCTGGCCGCCAATGGAAAATAACAGCCGGCACACAAACCACACAAAACAAATGCAAACGCGAAAATCAGATGCGTCCACTGCTCACCCGGCCAAAAAATAATCATGGTGAGGATTAACGTGTGTATGAGTACTACTGTAAATAATAATGTCCCGGATTTTAATGCTCGATTTATCAGCGCCGAAATCAGAATCGCACCAACCGTCAAACCAACCATAAACAGTGATGAAACAATCCCGATATGCAAATAGAGTGAGCCGAAGCGGGTCTGATATAGATACATCAGCACAATTACAACACCAATCCCAATCCAGCCGGCTGAAAAAACCAAAAACGAACTGTCAAAGCTCGAATAACTGCCCTGCCCGGTGCTTTTCAAAACATAGATAACACGCAAAGCTATCAAAACAAAAATGGGAATAACAAACACTAATGTACCTGCCAGCGCCAGATGTTTAACAAGTATCGTAACCGGTGCCCCTGATTGTTTGGCAGTAAGTAACAAGCTAAACAGATGTGCCAAAGGTCGGGTATCGCGATTTATAAGCAACCTCTCAGGTAAATCCGCACGTGAATAGCCCTCTAATGCAGCAGCGGCGCGATTCGGCAAATAAACAGAAAACAGCCCATCCGGCGGATATATTCTGCCTGCTCCTTCTATCGACGCAAAACGGTCACGGCAAACAGCAGGGTCTTCGCTAAGCTTTCCACTATCAGATACAATAAACCACGTATCCTCGCCGGGCGTCAGGACAAGCTGTGAGAACGGAACCTTTTCAAGTGTCAGTTTTGTCGAAGCACCGAGATTAATCAGCTCGGTACCCATAATATTTGCCCCCCCTGCTATACGTACCTGCAACACACCTCCGGGCCTTAGAGACTTTTTAACCTGGCGGTAGAATTCAAGTGTAAAAAAACGGTTCAGAACCGAACTTGTTGCATCCGGCAAATTGAGAATCACTATGTCAAAATACTGTTTTTTTTCTGCAAGTGATAAACGAACGTCACCGCTAAACTTATGTAAACGCTCATCATCGATTCTAAATTCCGCCGGTATAAAATTTTCTATGCTCTGCACGTATTCGCTGTCGCTATGCGCCCACGCTACCTCTTCGATTTGCTGCAAACGCAAAAACTCATAACACAATCCCAATCCCGAGCCGATTACCAAAACCCTTTCGGCATCAGGTTTTTGACACAGCCCAATGGCAGCAATTTGTCCTGCCGACTCACGGTCAGGCAGCGTCTCGTAGGTACTGCCCTGACAAACGGCAATCCACTGGTCCAGATATACGCCATAAAGATATTCAGCTTGAGCTGTCTGGAAAGAACCTTTCAGCGTATCTCTGGCAAGCAGCTTTCCCCACTTGATAATTTGCAGCTCTTGCGAAAGGTACTTATCAACACCGGAAATCAAACAAACGAAAATACATACCGGCACAAAAAACCATGCCCATCTCTTTGCTCTGGCATGCTGCACGAAAAAGAAAGACATTGACACAATAAAGGCGAGTATAAAGAAAACCGTCGCTGACCTTACACCAAAACCAAGAAGTATGGTAACACCCAGCCCGCCGACAAAGCTCCCCGCCGCCTCAAGAATATATACACGCGATATCGGTTGTTGCTGCTGTTCCTGAAACCACCGACAGGCAGTGGGAAAAAGCATCCCCGTGATAATACTGACCGGCGCATTTAGCAGAATTGATAACAGGACAATCGCCCATACGGGCAAAAGCTGATAATACTCAATGCCGGCAAGTTCACGCCCATGGATTATCAATATCAACTGCAGAATAAAGGCCGGAATATAACACAAAAATAAAAACTCTATATTCTTAACCAGCTTCTCCGCAAAGCTCCTGGCTCGATATACGACTATTGCACCCACTCCGACCCACAAAAACCAGCAGCCGAAAAAAATTCCAACGCTTATATCGTTGCCTTCGAAGGCGGTGACAAACTCACGAAAAAAAAGGGCCTGCGCCGCAATAGTAAACAGACCGTAGCTGAATATCAGAAAGCTTCGTGAATATTTCATTCCTCTTCACCAAAAACATCTGCCTGAAACACCAAAAAGCTCGCATCTTCCTTCCAGGCATCTGCCGGCAATCCCGCTTTAAGAGACAAATGTGTGAGCGTCTGTTCCAAATCCCAGCCTTGTTCCGGTGCAACCTGAGGTAAATACACCGCGGAATGGCCATCTTTATTCAAAACCACGCCATCTATACCAATCCTAATCTCATCCGAACTATCAACCGGTTCCGGTGCTGTCAGCGCAGAAATCTCAATCGTAATATCGTTGACTTCCGTATCACTCAAAGAAGAAAACCGCCTGTCGCGAAAACCGGCGTTTATGGCGTTAATTATTATCGACTGATACAAAGGCCGCTGCGGAAAAATGTCTCCTATACAACCTCTAAGCTGCTCGTTCTTTTTAAGTGTTACAAACGCCGCGCGCGGTTTTTTCATCGCATCACTGACAGTTATACCCAATTCACCAATCTCCGGAACTTTCCGGTTTTTCAGTGCATAAACTATCGTCTTGCGGGCCAATGCCAAAAGCTGTTTCTTATCTTCATCGCTTAGCTCAGAAGCATTCACCTTCTGCTCCACCTCGGCGTAGTTACTCCACTTGCCGGAAAAAGCAACAGAAAGATAGCTGACAGAATTAGTAAAATCACCCGTCAGCTCACCACTTGTCGCGTATTTCATCAATTCCACCTTGGCTGACTTATCCATCATTGAAATCAACATTGCAATCGGAACATAACCGCATATCGTCGCCCCGGTCCTTTGCTTATATTCCAAAAAGCCGTAACTGTCCAACTTGGCTATATACTCATACGCTCCCATATCAAGCTTTTTTAATTTCTCAGGTATATTTTCGCTAAAAGGTACATATCCATAGTTCGGACCATAATGTGTAAAATCAGAACTTGCGATTACAAGAGTCTCCCCGTCAATCAGGCCTTTCAGGATATCACTTACCTTTCTGATTGTATCAGGCGAGCACCTGCCGGCCACTATCGGAACAAGTTTAAAATCTTTCTGGCGATATTGCAAAAGCGGCAGCTCTATCTGAACACTATGTTCATATTCATGAGCATGAGGAACGTTTTGAAACATCGGAAATTTGAAAAGTTTATTTATAAATTCCACATCTAACGGTATCTGCCCTAACGGCGTTTCATAATGCGTAACTCTCGGCACACTCAGCATCTCTTCCATACCAACCTGATGGCTTGGCCCGATTACAATTATTCGCTTATAACTCTTATCAATAGCTTTAAGAGCAAAAACCGCCATCTCGCCGGAATACACATATCCCGCATGCGGTAAAATCAACCCTATCACATCTTCAATCGGCTCTACTTCTGCCTTTTTGTAAAAGCTCTCAATCTGATTTCTAAGCGCCTTGGTATCAGACGGGTACCAGCCCCTGTCAGCAAGTTCTGAACGCAGAACTATCTTCTCCGGCTTTACAGAAGCTGGCGCTCCGGGCGCTCTAAAGAAAATTACGGCAAAAGTAATTAAAAAGATAATACCTAATCCTAACTGACATTTTATTCTATGTTTTTGTATATATTGCTTTGTCATATTAACCGCTCCATTTACTTTGGTCGTATGTATTCGGTAAAGTTTTCACTGAACCCGGATATTTTTTCATCCCAAACGCCCGAACAAATCTGCGCGGCGCAGCTTTCTTTACTAACCACCATAGACCGTCAATAATCGCCAAACCGGCACCTGCTATTTTTTGAATAAATTTCCTGCGTGTCATCTCCACACTCCATAAATCTCTTTTCCGCAATCCGGGCACTCACCATCCTTGATATGATTCTGCCTGATGACATAGCGGACGCGTTCAACAAGCAATCTCTTGCAATCCGGACAATACGTATTTTCACCCTCTTCGCTTTGGATATTCCCGATATAAACAAAGCTGAGCCCCTCTTCCACTGCAATCTCACGAGCAATATCCAGCGTCTTCAGCGAAGTCGGCGGAAGATGTCTCATCTTATAATGAGGAAAAAATCGTGAAAAATGCAACGGTGTCTCACCGCCAAGATTGACTTTCACCCACCGGCAAAGCTCACGTATCTGTTCCGCTTTATCGTTCAATGTCGGGATAATCAGATTTGTTACTTCAACATGTATGCCGCTTGCCTTTGCTATGACAAGAGCATTCTGCACCGGCTTCAACGTCGCCGAGCAAACCTTCCTGTAGAACTCCTCCGTTATCCCTTTCAAATCGATATTAGCTGCATCAACAACTTCTAATAGTTTTTTCCACGGCTCTTCATTTATATAACCTGCTGTCACAAGGACATTGCGTATATTCGCTTCTCTGGCCAACTTGGCGGTGTCATAGGTATATTCGTAATAAACAATGGGGTCGGTATACGTGTATGCAATTGAGGTATAATTTTTTTCTTTCGCAATTTGAACAAGTTTCTCAGGCGGACAAAAATACGCAGGTGTATCTTCCGGATTGGCCTGTGAGATTTCATAATTCTGGCAGTTAAGGCAGTGTAGGTTACAGCCGGCCGTTGCTATGGAAAGGATTCGACTTGCCGGCAGGAAATGAAAGAGCGGCTTTTTTTCTATCGGGTCATCGTGCATCGAGCACGGATACCCATAAACTACCGTTCGCAGCACTCCATCGATATTGATTCTCACCCGGCACTCACCGCTCTGGCCCGGCTCTATCAAACACATCTTCGGACATAATTCACACTGAACCGTACCTTTCATAGAATTTATTATATGTATGCTGATGAGAACTTAAAAGCTAAAAAAGGTAAAGGCCTTATCTCCGAGATAAAAAATCATCAGGACACCAAATTATTTAACCTGACTACTAAAAATCGTGATATATTAATTACCGAAATTTCACAAATACTGAAAAATAATAAACCAGCAGATATGGGTGTTAAAGATGAGTGAGTTAATAAATCTTCCCAAGCCGAATCAGGACGGCTCGATGTCGCTGGAAAAAGCAATCGCCGTTCGGCGTTCCCGATGCAAATTTACCTTTGAAAGGTATTTAATTCCTACGTTCAGTATGATATACTCTTGAACATTAGATATTGTACGTTGGGCTTGCCCCAACAATTGCCACGCCAGGCAACTATAAATAGGAAATACCAGTTAGGATTATCTGATGTCATTCAAAAAATTTGGCCTTTCCGACCCGCTGGTGCAGGGTATTCTTGCTGCCGGCTACGCCGCTCCCACCGAAGTTCAGTCGCAGGCGATTCCTGCCGCAATTGCCGGCAAAGATATTATCGGCTGCGCCCAGACCGGCACAGGCAAAACCGCCGCTTTTGTCCTGCCCATTTTGAACCGGCTCAGCCACGAGCACCCGTCCAAAAGACGAGTTATCCGCTCGCTTATCCTCACGCCGACACGCGAGCTGGCATTGCAAATCGAAAAGTCCATACTCCGCTATGGTCGGTTCCTGCATTTGAGGACCTTGACCACTTATGGCGGCGTGAATATCAAGGGGCAGTTGACCGCGCTTCGTAATGGCGTTGACATCGTTGTCGCGACACCGGGACGACTCCTCGACCATATGCAGCGACGCTCTATCAACCTCAGGCACGTTGAGGTGCTCGTCCTCGATGAAGCCGACCGAATGTTCGATATGGGCTTCATCAGGGACGTGCGAAAAATCATCGCTGCTTTGCCCACGAATCGCCAGACTATGCTCTTTTCAGCAACAGTAACTCCGGAAATAAGCACGCTGGCCAAGGGTGTCCAGAAATCGCCTGTAATGATTCAGATTGGCAAGCCGCGAAATCCCATCGAAACAATCACACAATATATCTATCTCGTCGAGACAGAACAGAAAATTAGTTTTCTTTTGCACCTGCTCGGCGGTACCCACTTGTCCAGTGTGCTGCTCTTTTCCCGCACCAAGCGCGGCGCGGACAAGATTAACAGACACCTTGAGCGGGCAGGCATTGCATCGGTGGCGATACACTCAGGCCGCAACCAGAGCCAGCGCGAGCGTGCAATGGACGGCTTCAAAGGCGGCAAATACCGCGTTATGGTTGCAACCGATGTCGCCGCCCGCGGCATCGATGTCACCGGAATCTCGCACGTCATCAATTTCGATGTCCCCGTCAATCCGGAAGATTACATTCATCGCATAGGCCGCACGGGCCGCGCCGAAGTCACGGGAGACGCCTTTACCTTTGTCTCCCGCGATGAGCAAAAGTACCTTCGTCATATTGAAAGATTCATAGGACGCGAATTTACTCCGGTGGAATGTCCCGGCTTTACATACACCAAATCCGTTACGCCGAAACGGCTGTTAGGACCGCACAGAGGCAGGCTTCCAACTGCCAAAAGGGCGCGTTTTGCTTCTCGAGGCCGCCGACCACACCCGAAACGTTAATCACACAATCCAACGCACGCTTGCCCTCGAATGTCGTTGTCGGGAGAATTGATAATCTTTAGCCCCCAGCTCGGCTGGAGGTCATATTTACCCACGTCCTCTGGGCGGGGGTACCCACGCGAGGAATGCTTTGTTTCTGTTTTCCCCGTGAGATGTGATAACTATCTCACCTGGGTCAATCGTTTAGCTCCCAGGCTTGCCCTGAGCAACCTGTGGTGAGCCTGTCGAACCAAGTCGAAGGGCCGAAAGATATAACTCAAAACTGATTTTACGACCCTGGTGTCGGAGTTGCCGCCTGCCAGTTATTC
>CAYWUO010000112.1:0-7769 GCA_964461285.1 uncultured Pirellulales bacterium | reverse complement strand
CAAACCCAATTCAAACCCAATCTTGTCCGCCGAAGCCTCGGCGAAGGCGGATTCACACCCATCTTCTCTACATCTGCTTCAACTTTTCGCTGTGGGATATCGTACGGAGAAAATTATGTTCTGTAACCGTTTAAATGGGAAATGTCAGATTGTATGTCCTTCGAGATACGCTTCACGAGATACGGTTTTTACAACTGCTGTTTCATCGCAATTCTGCTGCTTTGGACATCTGGCGCAGTCACTCCAGACCTTCATCGGCAGCTTATCTTTTTCGATTTTCGCAAAGCCGAGTTTTTCAAAAAAGCCGGTGTCCATCGTAAGGGCAAAGACCTTCGGCACACCAAGCTCCGCTGCCTGTTCAAGCGCAGCCGCTACAAGCGATTTGCCGACTCCCTTATTCTTGTGTCCTTCATCGACAGCCAGTGATTTTATCTCTGCCAAATCCGACCAGATGACCTCCAATGCACAGCATCCGATTATATCGCCGTCAATCTCAGCCACAGTGAAGGCCTGCAGGTTCTTATAAATATCATCCATTGGCCGAAACAGCATCCTGTCCTGCTCTGCATAGTCATTAATCAGAGAATAAATGGCCTTGACATCCGATATTTTTGCTCTGCGAACATTCATAGCCCAAAGTATAACCAAAAAGGCACAAAGACACAAAAAAAATCAGCCGGAGATTGATTAAATGACTGTTTTAACAGAGTTTCAAAACGTCTATGGAGTTATTCGCTGGGCTCTGAAGGTTCTTAGCTCTCTGGGGAGTAGTTTATTTTCGACAGGGCCATCGAGGGTATCTATCAGCAGTGTTCCGTCATCGCTTAAAAGTTGAATGTCATTACTGCCGGGGAACTGGAACATCGCTTCCGGAGTGATAATCGGAAAATCTTCTATCTCGGTCAGGATACCTGCTGCCATATCGTATCTATAAAGTATCTGCAGCGGCTTATCATCGGTTGATTTATGCGAGCCGGCGACGATAAGGTATTCACCGAGCGTGGGTGAATATTCCATGCTGCGTATGCCGAGGCCGTCAAGGTCCACCAAAATCGGTGGGCCAAAGTCAGCAGACGCTCCATATAAAACCACCTCTTCGGGATTATAAAGCTCGATAATCAGTGCATATTTTACGTCATTAACCTCCGGCCTGGGATTTCTAAAGCCGATAAACATAGAATCGCCCTCGGCCGATGTACAAAGCCCCTCGATATTTAATCCATCTTCTTTAGGAGCGAGGTCCGGGATTTCATCGGGGTCGATATGGCCATCGACCACTCCTATCGCGTCTATAAGACCTAAATTATATACCAAATCGTATGCTATCAAATCATCGATAAGGTTGGTGTTATTACCTTCTACCGTAATGTTTATATCCTGACCGATGATACTGACAGTCGTTGCAAAGAACTGATACCGGCTGTACCTGTATTTGCCGTCTTTATTTCTGCCGTGGGATGTTATCCAGAAGATTTTGTCGCCGAACCAGGTTGTTCCTTCGATATCGGTCTCGGGCTGACAGGGGTCAACGTTCAGGAATTGTCCAATATTAGGGTCTGCCACAGGGACAGAACCTGGATTATTCGAATCATAGAAGAAAAGCCTATTACCCTCATCATCGGCTACGACGAACAAATTAGCGTCGATAGCTGCCGCAGCCGAGGCATCGGCCATTTCGCGATAAATTTCAAACGTCCGGGTTGATGCTGGTTCTGACAATTGTGTCTCATTGAAGTTGCCTGATGTATCGCGTGCCTTGACCCTGTAAGTGTATTTTGTGCCCGGCGACAGACCATTTGGTTCGAAGAATTCATTATATTGCCAGCCGCTGTCCGGGCCGTTGCCTGATTCGCATTCGAAATAATACTCCACGCCGTTTAGCAAATCGATGCCAACGGTTGCAGACATATAGATTGATTCGGTCGATATAGTCATCGGTTCGATTTGCCAGGTCATTATATTTGGCTCAGGAGGTATTGTATCAGCACCTACAAGCCAGTTTTCTGTGAATATCTTAAGGTCATCCGTTGTAACATTCGCATCGCCCGTTAAGTCGGATTCTCCGCATAAAGGGCCTGAGTAAAACCAGTGTCCGGAAAGGATCGAAAAGTCTCTAAAGTCAACATCCCCGTCATTGTCGAGGTCACCTGTTGGACTATACACTGGCAGCAGCGACAGAATCGCACTTTTCAGCATTAATTTTCCATCGTCGGTTGCATTATCGAAAAATTCATATGTCTTTTTCGGCAGTGCAAAAAAGATACGCGGAGCAGTCGGTGCATAATAGGAGCCATAGTAATAATTTGGTTCGTTGCCGAGCCAGCGGGCGATTACTACCTTACCGAACCTTTTGGCGACGATTGTGCCGTAGCCCGCCGAATACTGGTCGGAGTAGTCAATGTATGTACTTGTTGCGAATATTTGAACTATCCCGCCGGAAGTATCAATGCCCGTGAAGATTTCATCGTTGGCATCTCCAATTCCCAGATAAGTGCACGGAACATCCCGTGTGTCCCAGCCTGGCAGCCAGTCCCACTCGGTATGCTCGTCACTACGGGCAAGTTTGGCGTTATGATTAAGCATCGGGACATTTACTTCGCCCCAGAACTCGGAATCATCATTGTAGTTACTGTAGTCGCTGCCCCGTGAAATGATAATAAGGTCGGCTGATTCAAGCTCGCTTTTCTTGTTCTCACTGAGGACTTCTTCATACCTGCCGGGCTCTATATCGACGTGAACGTTTCCCTTGTAGATATCCTGCAGAAATTCCGTGTAACCTCGTTCGGAATCGGCTGAATCGCTCGTTACGATGATTATGTTAAATGGGTCAGCATCAGCTGCTCCTGACAGAATCGTCAGCATAGCTAAGGTTAATATGAGAGATTTAATTCTCACTCGCCGCTCCATAAAAAGCCGTATAGAAAGTATATCGATTATTGTAATAACTCTTTAGTGTTGTAACTATCATTATACAATAAATATGAGTAAAAAACAAGATGTTATGGCTTTTCAGGTCTAATCTAAAAAAGAGAAAAAAGACTGGAAAAGCAACAGAGTTAGACTACAATACCGTAAGTTCACGGTATTATTAACAGCTATTAATACGTTATATTATGCGATTTATACTTATTGATAAGGTTGTTTCGCTGGATAGCGGCAGACAGATAAAGGCGGTAAAGAGCGTTTCCCTGGCCGAAGAATATCTGGCTGACCATTTTCCCACTTTTCCGGTCCTGCCCGGCGTATTGTTGCTTGAAGGATTGATTGAATCGGCGTCCTGGCTGGTCAGAGAGGTAGAGAATTTTGCCCACAGTATGCTCTTGCTTGAGCAGGCAAGAAATGTAAAATATAGAAGTTTTTTAGCGCCGGGTGCCCAGATAGAATATACCGTCGAGGCCAAAACTATCGAAGAAAACATCAGTAGTTTTACCGGATTTGGCTTGTCAGGCGATGAGCGAATTGTCGAGGCAAGGTTTGGATTAAGGCACTTTAACCTCGCTGATGAAAATTCGGCTTTGGCTGATATTGATGCCGGGGTTATCGAAAATATGAAAAAAAGATGGAAACTGTTGTGGCAATAAGCTTTGGAAAAGAAAGGATTATACTGGAGGTAAAAAAATATGGCTATTAGTCGGGATGAAGTATTCGGCAAGGTTCAGGAAGTCATGGTCGATGCGTTGGGGGTGGACGACGATGAAGTTACTACTGGAGCGGCCTTAATGAAAGATTTGGGGGCTGAGAGCATCGACTTTTTGGACGTAGTGTTTCGTTTGGAGAAAGCGTTCGGAATAAAAATCCCGAGGGAAGAGTTATTTCCAGCCGAGAGTCTGATGAACAATTCTGATTTTGTCAGCAACGGCAAATTGACCGAAACAGGGCTGAATGAGTTGAGGCAGAAAATACCGCATATCGACATCTTAGAGTTCGAGAAGGACCCTGATATTAATAAATTAGGTGATTTGTTTACTGTTGGCGCGATTGTAAATTACGTCGAATCTAAAGTAAACGCTGCTTAATATTGCAGCGAGTCTTTGAAATGTCAGCGGCAGGTTGTCTTTGTGCAATCCTGCCGCTAAACAATATAGGCGGAAAATGCGTTGGATTTGGATAGATAAGTTCGTTGAATTCCAAAGCGGCAAGCGCGCCGTAGCCATTAAAAATGTAACGCTTGCAGAAGAGCATTTGCACGACCACTTTCCCGGTTTTCCCGTGATGCCGGAGAGCTTAATGATTGAGGCGATGGCCCAGACAGCGGGAATTCTCGTCGGCGAGGCAAAAAAATTTAAGGAGAAGGTCATCCTCGCAAAGATAAAAAAAGCCGTCTTTTTTCACTACGTAAAGCCGGGCGATACGATAAAGCTGGAGGCCCAGGTCGAATCTATTATCCCCGAGGCGGCAAGTACAAGCGGTAAGATTACCTGCTCGGGTAATTTAATCGCCGAGATTGATTTGATGTTCAGCCATATAGACCGGAATCTTGCGGGCAAAAAGTTTCCAGAGGAAAACTTCGTCTTCACCGGCATGTTCGAATCACTTCTGCGGGACGTGCTGTTGGATAGTGCTAAGACCAGCAGGTCGACATCGGAGGAGAAGTAGTGAGTTCGGCTCGCGTAGTAATAACCGGTCTGGGCGCAGTAAGCCCGCTTGGATTAACTGTCAGCGATATGTGGAATGGTCTCTGTGCCGGCAGATGTGGGATAGATAAAATTACTGCATTTGACCCTGTGGGCTTTAGCTGCAAGTTGGCAGGCCAGGTCCCTGAGTACAAAATACAGCCATACGTTCCGAAGACATATCGCAAGGCCACTAAGATGATGTCCAGAGACATCGAGCTGGCAGTCATAGCAGCTCACGAGGCTGTCACAAACAGCGGCCTTATTACAAAGGCCATCGACCCGGAGAATGTCAATATCGACCCTGAGCGTGTTGCAATCAATCTTGGTGCCGGCCTTATTAGTTGTGATTTAGTCGAGCTGGCTCCCGCTGTTGCGGCAAGCATAACCGATGGCAAATTCGATATTCGCAAGTGGGGCAAAGCCGGCCTTGATATGGTAACGCCTTTATGGCTGTTGAAATATCTGCCCAATATGCTCGCCTGTCATATAGGCATCATCCATGATATCCAGGGTCCCGGCAACTCTATTACTTGTGCCGAGGCCTCTGCGCATCTGGCGATAGGAGAAGCATCTCAGATTATCGCCCGTGGTGGTAGTGACATCGCTCTTACAGGCGGTGCCGAAGCAAAGGTCAACCCCATCGTTATGATTCGCCAGTGCCTGCTCAAAAGAACTACTTCTGAAAATAACGATGACCCTATATCAGCCTGCAGGCCCTTCGATGCCGATGCGAAGGGCTCGGTCTTCGGTGAGGCAGCAGGTATTGTGATTCTCGAAAATCTGCAAAACGCAAAAAAACGAGGTGCGAAGATTTACGCTGAAGTTGCAGGCATCGGTCACAGCAATAATATCAATCCCGCATACGAACATCTTGAACCTGACGGCAGGGGCATTCGGATAGCAATTGAAAAAGCAATAGCGGATGCTCGAATTCAACCGGAGGATTTGGATTTGATTATCCCGCACGGAACCGGCATAGCCGCCGATGATTTGGCTGAAGCAACGGCAATTCAGGCCGCTCTTGGCGATGCAGCAGATAAGGTCCCTGTCTGGCCGACAAAAAGTATGCTCAGCAATACCGGCGCCGCTGCCGGAGCTCTTGATGTTATCGCTGCAGTCTGTGCAATGAAGGAAGGGAAAATTCCCGCTGCGAAAAATTGCGATAGAAAGGCCGACGGCTGTAATCTGAATATTGTAAGCCAGCCGCAAAAAGCAGAGATTCGTAATGTCTTGTGTTGTAGCTATACCTACGGCGGGCAAACAGCTGCAGTGGTACTGAAAAAAACTGATGGTGAATAAACAAATTAAATGATTAATAAAGATACAACTGAACGCGTGGTAATAACCGGAATGGGAATTGTCTGTCCTCTGGGCAACGATGTAGATACACTCTGGAAGAATGTTTTGGCCTGTAAGGGCGGTGTAGCCAAGAATACCATCTTCGACGCTTCTGCTTTTCCCACAACTTTCGATGCCGAGGTCAGGGATTACGATTTTTCAAAATATACAAAAAATCCACTGTTGCACAAACACGGCAACCGCGGCTCGGTCTTTGCCGTTGGTGCAACCGCTCAAGCCTGCAGGCAGGCCGGTATTGATATTGAGATGGACCTGCCGAGTGACGGCATAGATAGAAACAAGATGGGAATTTATCTCGGAGCCGGTGAGGGTTCTGTTGATAATGATGTATTCTTTAATGCAATAGCGCAGGCCTGGGACGCAGATAAAAACCAGATGGACTGGAGCAGGTGGGCAGCCGTTGCCTTTGGCAGGATGGACCCGATGCGTGAGCTTGAGCAGGAGCCGAATATGCCCGCAGCCCATATCGCAATGCTGACCGGCGCCCGCGGCCCGACGAAGAGCTGTCTGACCGCCTGTGCCGCCAGCACGCAATCTGTCGGTGAAGCGATGATGCTAATTCGCAGAGGCGATGCGGATATTATGATTGCCGGCGGTGCACATTCGATGATACATCCATTGGGCCTTACCGGCTTTAATCGCCTTACAGCGCTATCGACGAGAAATGACAGCCCCGAAACGGCTTCGAGACCGTTCTCTGCCAGCAGGGATGGCTTTGTTCTCGGCGAAGGTTCTGCAATACTTATTCTCGAATCCTTAACTTCAGCCGAGAAAAGAGGCGTGAAAATCTTAGCCGAAGTCATCGGCTATGGCAGTAGTTCCGACGCCTTTCGTGTTACCGATATGCACGAAGAGGCAAGAGGTGCTATTGCAGCAATGACCGCCGCCCTTGTTGACGCCGGCATCGGTTACAAAGACGTGGATTATATCAATACCCACGGTACAAGCACAGCCGAGAACGACTCGATAGAAACCAGGGCAATCAAGGCCGTCTTCAAAGAACAGGCCAAAAATACTCCTGCCAGCAGTATCAAGAGTATGTTTGGCCATTTAATCGCTGCGACCGGCGCTGCAGAATTGATTACCTGCGTCCTGGCGATACGGGATAATATATTACCGCCGACCATAAATCTGACGGACCCTGACCCCGAGCTTGATTTGGATTATGTTCCCAATGAGCCGAGAAAAGCGACGGTCAATATCGCTATGAACGAATCCTTCGGCTTCGGCGGACAAAATAACGTAGTCATTATTAAAAGGTACGAATAGCCCGTATTCCGAAATACGGGTCACGAGCGACGAGCGATGAATTATGATTGACGTTGGTTTGGCTGAACAGTACACTTCAAAATATTCAATTGTGATTTTGTCGGCAAAGTGAAAGGAACAAAGATTATGAACAGGTCAAATATTGCGAGGCTGGGCGTGGTTGTCGTTGGAGTATTGCTTGTCTATGGCTGCCAGATTCCTGTTGGCAGGGTTACCTCGGATGAAGAGCTTATCAGAGCAACAATAGCCGAGTGGAAAGCGGCTCATATAGACAAAGATATTGACAGGCTAATGGCAACGTTTTCTGAGGATTTCGTTTCTTTCGATGGCGGCGGCAAGGAATCGATGCGTGATTTTCTGACTAGTGCCTTTAATGACGGATTTATGGACAACTTCAGGATTAATATCAAAGATGCAAAAGTTGCGATTAAAGGTAACAAGGCCACATTCGGCCCGGTTGAATTAACCAGTGATATGGGCCCCTTTGTGATTAATTATAATCTTCAGAAACAAGACGGCAAATGG
>CAYWUO010000111.1:0-7776 GCA_964461285.1 uncultured Pirellulales bacterium | reverse complement strand
AATAGAGGTAATGAATGAGGCACTGCAGCGCTCAGGAAACAGCGATAGTATCAATGTAATGCCCGTTAAAACTAAATATCCCCAGGGCGGCGAGAGACAGCTTATCAAAGCGATACTCGATAAGAATGTCCCGACAGGCGGTATTCCGCCAATGATAGGGGTAGTAGTGCTTAACGTTGCAACAGCGGCGGCGATAGCTGAAGCGGTGGTTTATAAGCAGCCATTGACGCACAGGGTGGTGACAGTGAGCGGCGAAGCAATCGCAAAACCGGGCAATTACTATGTTCCAATAGGAACGTCGGTAGAAGAACTGATAGAATTTTGCGGAGGTGTAACGCAAAAAAGCGCAAAGGCATTGCTCGGCGGGCCGATGATGGGAATAGCAATAGCCGATTTGACGATGCCGATTACAAAAACGACCGGTGCCATAACGGTACTTACAAAAAGACAAATCGGCAGGGCAAAGTACGAAAGACGCCAAACGGCGTGTATCCGCTGCGGCAGATGCCTGGAAGTATGCCCCGAACATTTGATGCCGACGAAAATCGCGCATGCGGTAAAAAATAATCTATTGGATATCGCAGAAAGTTATTACATAAGCGGCTGTATCGAGTGCGGCTGCTGCAGCTATGTGTGCCCGGCCAATATAGAGGTGACAGGGTATATAAAAATCGGCAAATTGACTCTTGCAAAACAAAAGAAAAAGATACCGGAATGACGTAGTTTGCCACGAAGTCACAAAGACACGAAGAAGAAAATAGAATATATATTAGTTAGCCGCGAAGGCATCCGCCTTCGCCAAGGCTTCGGCGGACAGGCTCCGACACAAAGAAGAAATGGATTAGTTAGATGCTGAGAGACTTAAGAATATCATGTTCACCGCATATAAGTGAGCGGTTTTCGACTCGCAGTGTAATGATAGATGTCATAATCGGGCTTGTCCCTGCGATGGCGGCTGCGGGATATTATTTTCGCATCTATGCACTTATTCTCATTTCAACCTGCGTTATATCGTCAGTGGTCACCGAATGGCTGTGTAATCTGATTCGCAAAAAGGAGAATTCTCTCGGTGACTTTAGCGCCGTGGTAACCGGAATTATCCTTGCATTGTCACTTCCGCCAAGTGTGCCGGTATGGGCGGCGATAATCGGCAGCGTCTTTTCAATCGCAATCGGCAAGATGGTCTTCGGAGGACTCGGCGCTAATATATTCAATCCGGCTATGGTCGGCAGGGCGTTTCTGACTGTTTCCTTCGGGGCATTGATGACAACGTGGACGGTGCCGGCAACAATCGATACAACGATGCCCAAAATCTCAGCAGAACATACAATAGACGCAAGAACACAGGCGACGCCGCTGGCATTTAGTAAAGAGGCAATAAAAGGTAAAAAGGAAATTGCAACTGTTAACGAACAGCTAAAATCGACATTTGCAGGTGAAGTCGGCGGATGTCTGGGCGAAACGAGCGCAATTGCACTGTTAATCGGCGGTCTGTATCTGTTGATAAGAAGAACAATAAACTTTCATATTCCATTTGCCGTTATCGTGTCCGCAGTTGCCTTCGCAGGGATTTTTTATCTCATAGATTCAGAAAGATATGCCCAGCCGGTGTTTCATTTGACCAGCGGCGGACTGTTGCTGTGCGCATTTTTTATAGCAACCGACCCTGTTACCGCACCATTGACACCTAAAGGGATGTGGATTTTCGGAACGGGCATCGGTGTGTTAATAATACTTATCAGAACTATTGGAGAATACCCGGAAGGCGTGATGTATGCCGTTCTTCTGATGAATGCCGTGACACCGTTGATTGACAGATTCTGCAAGTGGGTCCCGGCAGGAGGCAAGCCGAATGTTTAAGATAAAACATTTTGTTCAGCAGAGCTGGCTTTTGATTGTGGTGTCGTTTTTCTTTGGACTGTTGATTGCAGTAGCAAACGCGGCCTGGCAGGAGAAGATACTGCAGAACGAAGAAGATAAGTTCAATAACCTCGCAAAAGGGATGCTCACAGAAGCTGCGAGCTTTGAAACGACAGTCAAAGAAGCTGAAGTGGAGTCGCTCAAAGGTAAAAAGATTAAGATAAATATCAAAAAAGCAATAAATACAGGCGGTAAATGCGTTGGGTGGGCGTTTAGCTGTGAAGGTTCCGGCTTTGCGGATAAGATAAAGCTGGTGCTGACAGTTGATGGGAGTTTCGCAAAGATAGCGGGGTTCGGCGTGCTTTCGAGTAATGAGACGCCGGGGTTCGGCGACCAGATAAAAAATCCCTATTACCAAAGCCAGTTTGCAGGTGTGCCGGCAGAAGAGCTTGAACTCTCGAAAACAGGGCCAAGCGAAAAAATAGATTCTGAAATTATCGCTATAAGCGGAGCAACTGTGAGCAGCGAGTCGGTGGTCAAAATAATTAACCATTACATAAGCCAGGTAAAAGAACAATTGCAAAAAAGAGGATTAGTCGCTGATGACAAATGATACCGGATTAAAAGCAGGTGTTTATAAAGAGACACTGCTTCGCGGCTTGTGGCGAGAGAACCCGGTGTTCCGGCTTCTGCTGGGTATGTGCCCAACATTAGCGGTGACGGTGGCGGTCAAGCCGGCTTTGACGATGGGACTCAGTGTTATTTTCGTACTCCTCTGCAGCAATATTGTAGTCAGCATAATACGCAAACTTCTTAAGCCGCACCTGCGGATATTGATGTTTACGGTGACGATAGCGACGTTTGTAACTATAGCGGACTTGTTTTTGAAGGCGTATGTACCGAGGATGAGTGAGATGTTAGGGCCATACGTGCCGTTGATTATCGTCAATTGTATTATCATCTGCAGGGCGGAGGCATGCGCGAGCAAAAATAGTTTGGGCGTAAGTATTATCGATGCAGTTGGGATGGGAGTCGGCTTTACGCTTACATTGTGCGTATTGGCCGGTATAAGAGAAATTCTCTCGACGGGCGCTATATTCGAAGTTCCGGTTCTCAGTCTGCATTCGCAAGGAGGGTGGTTTGTGCCGTGGGCGGCGATGAGTATGCCGGTAGGGGCGTTTATAACTTTGGGGCTGCTGCTGGGACTCGTTAATATAATAACTAAAAGAAAAACCAAAGGATAAGATTTATGGATACGGTCAATACATTAATAATCGGTTTTATATCGATTGTTTTAATCAACAATCTTGTCTTTACGAAGTTCCTCGGCATCTGCCCGTATCTCGGAGTATCGGGCAGGATTGATATGGCGTTCGGGATGGGTATGGCGGTGACGTTTGTCGTGACATTGAGCGGGACGCTGACCTGGCTGATTGATAACCTGATACTTATGCCGATGGGACTGGAAGTTACACGATATGTGTGCTTTATCCTGGTTATTGCAGGGGCTGTGCAGCTTGTCGAGATGTATGTGCGGAAGTTTTTCCCGTCACTGTATGAAAGCTTCGGGATATTTCTGCCGTTGATAACGACGAACTGCGCGATATTGGGATTGTGCCTTTTTATAAATCTATGGGCAATAGACAACCTGCTGGAGGCGGTGGTTCTGAGCTTCGGGGCGGGGATTGGATTTACAATGGCTATCTGTATTATGGCAGGGATACGCGAGAACCTGAAATTGGCAGATGTACCGCAGTGCCTGCAGGGAGCACCGATTACGCTGATAACAGCGGGTCTTCTGGCACTGGCGTTTATGGGATTCGCGGGAATGATTAGGTAAGTGGATGAGTAGATGCGTGGATGCGTAAATGAGTATATTTTTGGCAGATATATATCAATTGTGGAATAGTGCATGGCCGGCGGGACTGACGATGTTAGGATTAGGGACCGGCTTTGCAGTTGTGCTTTTGATTGCAAGCGAAAAGCTGAAAGTAAAAGTTGACCCGAAGGTAGAGCAGGTCCGCGAAGCACTGCCGAACCTTGACTGCGGAGCGTGCGGATTTGCCGGATGCAGCCAATATGCAAAAGCTGTTATCGCAAATCCGGGTGAATTGCTTGGCAAATGCGCGCCGGGCGGACCAAAGACAGCAAATAAGATAGCGGATATATTAAACCTTCAAATCAGCGAGTCCGGCCCGCAAAGAAGGCCGGTTGTTCACTGCCGGGCCAAAACCGAAGACAAAACCTTCTACGCGACATATCAGGGGATACAAACGTGCATATCGGCCAATGCTCTTGCCAACGTACAGGCGTGTAACTTCGGCTGTCTCGGATTCGGTGACTGTATGAGGGCATGCAAATTCGATGCACTGCATATCGTCGATGGCCTTGCGGTTGTTGACTATGAAAAATGCACGGGCTGTGGCGCGTGCTCGAAAGCGTGTCCGCGAAACCTTATCGAGATGATACCGTTCTCGCAGGAGAATATGATAGTAGTAGCGTGTAGAAGTAAAGAGGCAGGCAAGGTGGCACGGACGATGTGTAAGGTCGGCTGTATCGGGTGCGGTATTTGCGCCAAACAAAGCGAGATGTTTGTAGTTAAAGATAATTTGGCGCACGTAGAATATAGTAAATACGAAACAAATGAAAAAACTGAGACAGCAATGCAAAAATGTCCGACGGGCGTGATAGTCTATCGTGGCAAGTCTGCACCAGAGCCACGACCTGTGGGTGAAAAGGTCGCAGCTGCCAAAACATAGCCAGTCGGCCAGTGGAAATCGGGATATCAGATAATAGGAAGAGAGAATTGGTTAATCAGGAACTCCGGATATAAATTTTTCTGCATTTGGAGTTTTAGTTATTTCGTTTTGCGGTGTGATTAAGATTGCTTCGGTATGGGGGATTGATTCGATTAAAGAAAGACCTTTCTCCACACCCAGAACACTGACGGCGGTTGCGAGGGCGTCTGCGTCAATCGAATTTTCCGTAATAATCGTTACACTTGCCAGGCCCTGTACACTTTCTCCCGTATGGCTATTAAAGATATGGCTGAATCTTCGGCCATCGATCAAAGTGAACCGCCTGTAGCCGCCACTGGTAGCAACGGCGGCGTCGGTCAATCGTAAGACAAGTAAGGGTTTGTCCTGGGCCACGGGCCAGGAGTCATCGGAATCAAGATTTGGGTCCTGCAGACCTATTTGCCAGAATTTGTTGCCGCCTGTCGGTTGGCCAAAGCAACGGATGTCACCGCCGATATCGACCATCCCGCCGATTGCGCCGGCAGATTGCATTTTCTCAACTGCCTTATCAATCGCGTAGCCCTTTGCAATGCCGCCTAAATCGATTCTCATACCTTCGACTTTGAACTTTACAGTATTATAGACAGGATCGAGGATAAGATTATCGTATCCGACCTTCGAGCGGGCAGCAGAAAGCTCATCTTCGGAAGGGACGGAGTTTGCTTCGCCTGCCCGGCGCCAAAGGTCAACCAGCGGGCCGACAGTAATATCGAAGGCGCCATCGGTGAGCTTGCTGAATTCGATACTTTTCTGCAGGACATCGAATGTCGGCTGGGTGACTTTAACGGGCCCATCGAAGGCATTTTTGTTTACACGGCTAATATCCGAATCATCCTTATAGTCGCTCATTAAGTTGTCAACTTCGTGAATTTCGGTAAATGCGGCCTTGATGGATTCTTTGGCAGTATCCGAATTTTTCGCAACAACAACGACGTGAGCAAATGTGCCCATAACCGGACGATAGCCGCTATCGAGACGAACGGGACGTCCGGGCCCGACAAAAAAATACAACAGTATAAGAAAAATGACGACAACGACTGCGATTACGATAGGTTTATTTTTATTACTCATACAAAGCCCTTCAAAAAGCGACACAATAATAAATAGAAAATGAGCAATAATCAAACTATAATGCAGGTATGCTTGAAAGAAATGTGACAATATTAGCTGAGCGGATTGAACGGGAGTTTTTGCCGTTTGTTCGCAGGCCGGGCAGATATATAGGCGGAGAGATAAACCAGGTCAAAAAAGACCTTACAAAATGCAGTCTTAAGGCGGCGTTGTGCTTTCCGGATGTCTATGAGATAGCGATGAGCTATATGGGCCTTGCTATTATCTACGATATCCTTAATAAATCTGAAGATGTTGCTGCCGAGCGGGTCTTTGCGCCGTGGATAGATGCAGAGAAAATCATGCGGGAGAAAAATATACCGCTATTTAGCCTGGAGTCAAAAGCGGCGCTTGCGAGTTTCGATATAGTCGGGTTTAGCTTAACGAATGAGCTTTGCTATACGAACGTGCTGAATATGCTCGAGCTCGGCGGGATAAATATCAGAAGCAGCGAAAGAAAAGAAGATGAGCCCTTGGTTATTGCAGGCGGGGGGATGGCGAACTGCTGTGAGCCGATGGCGGAATTTATTGATGTGTTTGTTCTCGGAGAGGCCGAAGAAGCAATAATTGAACTTGTACAGATGATAAAGGATATGAAAAAAACAGGCGGAACAAAAAAAGAAGTATTATCAAAGATTGCTCAGGCGTATGACTGGGCGTACGTACCGGCTCATTATTCGGGTCACGAGCTAAAAAATGCTGTTATTAAGGATTTTGATAATGCGGCAGTACCGCTAAAACCAATTGTTCCTTTTGTCGAGGCGGTACATGAACGGGTAAGTGTTGAGATAATGCGCGGCTGTCCCGGCAGGTGCCGGTTCTGCCAAGCGAGCTTTTGCAGAAGGCCGGTACGATACCGCAGTATCGAAAAAATCATCGATATTTCAAAGAGCTGCTATCATGCAACAGGTTTCGATACGGTCAGCTTGTTGAGCTTATCGAGCGCTGAATATCCTAAACTTGAAGAATTGGTTGGCGGTCTGCACGAATACTTTAAGGACAAACACGTCGGTCTGTCGCTGCCGAGCTTGCGGGTTGACAGGCAGCTAAGTAACTTGCCGAAACTATTGACGTCCGTCAGGAAAAGCGGGCTGACAATCGCCGTCGAAGCAGCAAGCGAAAGAATACGAGAGATTATCAATAAGCCCATAAAAGATGAAGATTTGTTCGCTGCAGTAGAAGCGGCGTACAGGTGCGGCTGGCAAAAGATAAAATTGTACTTTATGGTGGGTCTGCCCGGTGAGACGGAAGACGATGTAGAGAAAATCGTAGAGCTTTCATACCAAGTAGCAAAGTTGAGAAAAGAGGTAGATAATAAAACCGGACAAATCAATATTACCATAAGCTGGTTTGTTCCGAAGCCGCATACTCCGTTCGGCTGGCTCGGGCAAAGACCAAAAGCGTATTTTGAAAATGCGAGGCGGTTAATACTGGACGAGAAAATGAGACTCCGCGCAAGATTTTTGCACTTTAAGTTCCACGATATAAACCTCAGCATTTTAGAATCGGCGATAGGGCGGGGCGATAGGCGTTTATGCGATGTAATCGAAGAGGCATATAAAAGCGGCGCAAAATTCGATTTGTGGGATGAATGCTTCGAGCCGGAACTGTGGCAGAAGGCGTTTGAGAAATTCGGATTCGATTTAGATGAGCTTGCACAGAAGCAATTCGATACCGGAGAAACTCTGCCGTGGGAACATCTTGGCGGGCCGGGGAAGGAATATTTACTCAAACACCTTAAAAAATCCATATAATTGGCTTTGATTGGGTTTGAATTGGGTTTGTTTTTCCCAGGGTAGTTTGTAGTTCTTTGTTCGTAGTTCATTGATATATAAGGACTTAGGTTCATTTGGACACCTGGTGAAATTGGCTTTGGGATTTTTGGGCTAAAAATGGTGTGCGTTTTCATAACCCTTTGATTTATCATAACTTATATTCTGCCCATTTTTCATAAAATTGGGTTTGTTTGGGTTTGTTTTGACCAAGTGTCCATTGTCCATTTTTCATT
>CAYWUO010000110.1:0-7808 GCA_964461285.1 uncultured Pirellulales bacterium | reverse complement strand
GGAGCTTCAGCATGAGAGTGAGACATCACTTCGTTAATCACGATATCGCCCGGATTGGGAATAATACCGGAATCATCCCAGCCGGGAGAACCCTTGATATATGCACTTGCCCGCCAGGAGTCTTTCTCGTCCCAGCTGTTCACATCGGGATTGTTCGCATCAATTATCGTCAGCGAATAGCCGTCGCCATCGGTAATAGAACGCCAGCCGTCACTGTACCTGAAGTTCAGAATCGTTGTGCCCATCGCATCTTCAAGTTCTATCCGCTCACCATTGTTTGCCAAGGAGCCGCTGTACTGGCCTGCCACCGGCCTTCCCGAACCGTACTCGGCCTCGAAGGCGTTGAGATTTCTGACTACAAGGATGTACTCGCCTGCAGCAAGCTCTACATCGCCGAATGTAAAGTCGATACCGTTTGTAAAGCTGACCAGGTTCAGATTAATAGTCGATGCCCCGATGTTTTTAAGCTCGATATATTCTTCGTTCGGGTCTTCCGGGTCGTTTGTATCCGGTGGGTGGTACATAATCTCGGTAATACGCACATTATCTGCGATTCCGGGCAGCCCATAGACCGCCTCATTAAGAGCGCTCCATTGTCCGCTACCTGTGAATATCCGCGACTTAAGGTTAGTGCTCTTATCAATATTGAATCCTGCGGTATACTCAATCGCACTATCTGAGATGTTTGGCTCGACAACAGTACCGCTGGCAGAGGCCTCCAACTCAACTGATATCAAAAAATCAGTACTTGTTGCAGAATTATTCAAACCGTGGACGGTCAGGATGTTGCTTCCGGCCTGCAGAGTGTAGAGATAAGTCGAAATATCAAAGCTCTCAAAGCCGGAAGAATTGTGACCAGTGGAGGAATAAGAGCTCCACTGTAGGCTGATCGGTGCGTTTACTTTTTTGACTTCTGTTCCGTTGATGTAAGCAACGAAACCATCGTCATAGCTGACATACAGGAACAAACCTTCGTAGTCCGGCAGCTCTCCGCCATCGACAGAAAATGGAACGCGGACATAACAGCTGCCGGTGTCGTAGTTGCCGCGCAACTCCGCTTCGACATCGATATCAAACCAGTCATCATATTCTGAACCTGTGTCATATCCAACGCCGCCTGTGCCGCTCGTCCAGCTTGAATCGTCGTAGGGCTCGCTACCGCCTCGCCAGCTCGTGCCGATATCACCTGTTGGCACCAGCACCTTCTTGGCTGCTTCCTCAGAGACCAGTACGTCTACATCAGGTGGAGGAGCAGTACCGGGAAGACGCGGGTCGTTGCCGTCAATTGTGTAATAAATTGCCCCTGCGCTGTCAGGGTCAATAATGGTGAGTGTGTCGCTGGTCGAGATGTATCCGCCATGCTGATAGGAACCGTTGACGTTGAAAACAGGGGCATCGAAGCTCGGATAAAGGTTCTTACTGCGCAAAACATTAATAAGGGCATATGAGTTATTGGTGTTGTTGATATCAGGGATATAGTTATTAATTACGCAGTCTCGCTCCAGGACCCAGGAATCTTCACGCGTGAAATAATAGTCTGGGCCATGCGGAGGCATCGGGTAATAAATATTGTCCGGGTCAGACGGATTGCTGGGTATCGGAATATTGCTTCCGTACGGTGTGCTCATCTGCGTATCACCCCATCTGGCGGATTCAGCGACGATGGCCTTATCTATCCAGTTGGCAATTTCGAGGTAACGGTCCTGCGAGCCGCTAACACTAAGTGCTCCACCGTTGAAGCAGTGTTTCTGAACACGGTCGGCAAAGAGAAGACGGAATTCCTCGCTGGTCCGCATCTTCTGGAAAACAGCGCCGACTCCGCTGGTGGAATCGACCCTGGAGATGAAGCGTCCGTGGTAGTCGAGCACAATCTCCTGGTCCCAGACGAAGAAGCGGTACTTGCCGTCACCGCTCACGGGATTGACAGCGGCGTAGCCGTTATGGCTAGGCCAGTCCTCAGCGTCGGCGTAGAAGTGTAACAGCATGTAGTCCGCGAGGTTTTCAACGTCGAGGTACTCCTGAATCTGCGTATAACCGGATATGGTTGAGGGGTCGATGGTCATCATTGTGCCCCAACCCCCGCCGAAATCATTGTTGACTGTCCAATCTTCAGGTTCACCTCCAAGGTGGTCGGCAAAGAAGTCGTCAGCGAGACGTTCGGTGAGGTTGTGGATGCCGAAATAGAGCCCGTTGACGTAGAGGTTCACAAAGTTACCATAGCTGGAGGGTTGGCCCATGTCACCAAGACTCTCCTTCATCCAGACGTCACGGATATACATGGAGTCGTTGGGGCGATATCGGCTCGCATCCCATGAGACAAGGCCCCAGGAATCAGTAAAGCAGGCGCGAAGAATGAGCTGGTTAAATTCATCCACCGGTGATTCCGGAAAGAGAGGATACTCAAGCTTGGCCGTGCCGTACGGGGCGAAAAAGGTCAGCCGCAGATTATGCTTTTGCATCCGCTGAGGCGTCCGACTGGCACCGCCATGATTTTCAATTTTGCAGTCGTACTGGAAATCATCGGCATTATCGAGAGGCATGTATTCGATTGAACACTTGTACTCCGCAAGCGAACCGGGATTGGCATAGAGACCATAGGCATCACTGATAAACTCATCGGGGTCCATCGCGATGGAGACAACGGGCAAATCCGTCAGTGCATCGTAGATAGAGTATCCCGGCAGAGTATTGTTGACAACTCGAGGGTCCATTTCATAATCTGCAACGACTTCATCGATACAAAATCCTTTTGCACAACCTCCATAACCCCAATTATCCGGCCAGCCGGGTGGGTCGGTCGGCTGCTGGGCGACGTTGTCGATGAAAATGTAGGTATGAGTGGCCACTCGATTGGGTTGGTAACCCGCCTTATACGCTATAGCACGCAAACACGTCGTGGTTGTGATTGGGATTCTCACATTCGGATTATAAACTGTTCCTGTCGTCTCACCTGGTTCTCTACCATCCACAGTATAACGTATTGTAACGTTATTGGTCTCACAGCTCAGCTCCACTTCGAAGGCGCTGTCATAATAGCCTCGCAGATGACTTATGTCTACTTCGTCCACAAGGCCTAAGTACCCATCATTATTTTGTGCTCCGGGAGTCGGAATGCCCATATATCGCAAGTTGATTGTAGCATCGGGATAACGGCCATAGGAAATATTAGAGACCTGGTCGCCAAAGACAATGCCATCGACTATAGTATCGGCATCGATAAAAAGTCCAATTTCTTCGCCATCTGCACTGAGCTTGAAATCGGCATGCAGCGGACCGTCCCCGGTATCTTCATCGGCCCAGAAAACAATAAAACCGCCGGCAGGAACGGTAGTCTGGCTTGGGTAGCCCTGCGGAATCAGCCATTTCGTGGGCTCATTTAAATCGTCCGTAAGGTACATCCCACCTATATCTATAGCTGTATCGCCGTAATTATATATTTCCACCCAGTCGTCGTAATCACCCTGCGGGTCGTGGATACCACTTTCACTATTGTTGGAAGCCATAAACTCGTTGATTGACAGCGGGATTCCCACACCCTGCCAGTGACCGGCCAATACGGCAAAATCTGCAAAGTTAATACCGTAGACACCATCGAAATCCGGACAGAAAGAGGGGTCTGAACAGCCGCTTTCAAGCCATTCATCTGTGAATTTTAGAACATCTTCCCAATTGACCTTGCAATCTCCGGTTAGGTCACCTTGAGGGCATGACGCAATGGCTGCGGAACCAACCAAAAATAAAACAAGTACTAACGAAAGGGCGGGGATTCTCGTACCCATTGTTTTTATCCTCAACTACCCGATTTTTGGTTGTTTTTAGAATGAACCGATATTTATTTAATTGTGCTGTGAATATACACAATCAGCGGTTTTGCTGAGATATGAGCAAAAAAACCCTTTTATTGTTAATGTAACCTCTTCTATTAAAAACTATTATGTAAACAATAATCTACAACATCTATTCGTAATTATTTTAACATATCTCCATAGGAAAGTCAATACCCGATGTCCGAATGCGCAAACTAAAAAAGGCCGAGCAGTCTCCCACTCGGCCTGTATAATTTTGCTTTTTACATTCTTGTCCGCCAAAGCCTTAGCGAAGGCGGATTGATTTTTAATTTTCCTATGGGACTATTACCGGCTCACGCAGGCCTTTAACATCGGCAAAAGAAGCTGCACACCAGCCTTCGTAGGGCTCAATCAACTGAGCATTATTCTGCTCGTTTCGCGACATTGTGTCTGTGCCGCCGGCCTCGGGATTATATATGTTCACATCGTCGACGAAAAAACTAACCCCCGCGGCGGGGCCTTCAAAGTAAAAGTCCAGGGTTTTCAGAGCACCGGTAACATAAAGCGAGAATTCACCTTCGAGCTGGACCCAATTACTATCGGTAACACTGGCGCTACTTACGTTGATATACCTGGTTCCATCGTCGTCAGTCTGTTCGAGCGATACAGTCACAGTACCGTCGTTGGCGTCTTCAAGCCTTACCCAGCCGGATATCTGGTAGGTTTCTCCGTCTTTCATTTTGCCTAACATAGACTGTTTTATTCCCTGCCACGTATCGGTCCTTTCGTATGCTCTCCCAGCGGAAGAACCGCCGTGTACGGGCGATTGAACTGTGCTGATTGAGCAGCTTCGGCCGGCCCAGCCGGTGGTTCCCTTTTCGAATCCGGGATTTGTCAGCAGGTTAGTATTGCCGTAAGATGGCACTAACGATAGAAATCCTGTTAAAAACAAGCATAAACAAAAGTACTTAATAGACATTTTATACTCCTTCCTGAAATAATTTGTTAAGGTTCTACCGGTCAGGTCCAAAGTCCGGTTCACACATTTAATAATTCATCATTATAAAACTTTAGGTGCCAATATTCAATCATAAATCCTTTCTATTTTTAAATGCGGTACTGCAAAAGGCCGAGCAGTTTCCCACTTGGCCTAACACAAAACATAGAGATTAGAACTCAAAACCAAAAAATCCTGACTGTTTACCCCTGTATGCCTTAGGCAGGGGACCCGTACCAAATATCCCTCATTTAGTGCGTTTGTCATTCTGAGCGAAACGAAGTGGAGCGAAGAATCTCAACCAACGAAATACTCTTAATAAATTCAAACCATTTATTTGCCGGATTGGCTGCCGGAAACACACCTGCAAAAGCCATGATAGATAGCGCATATCCCGCCAAATATCGAGAATAGACCCCAGAATAAAGGACGCGTAAAAATATGTATCAGCGTTGGCTCAGAGTAAGGCACAAGATAGATGCCCCATGCAGTCAGAAAACAACCGGTGATTACACAGACGTGTCCAAACAAAATGGTGGAAACTCGACTGGGTCTATACCCCTGAAAAACAAGAGACGCACCCACAACACAGGATATAAAGCAAAAGACTTGGCGAGTTATGATGAAAAAACAAATTCCCAACCCCACTAAAGCTATTCCGAGAATTGTTGTAATGATACGTTTAGGTCTCATTGAAGAACCCTTTCAATTTATGTTAGTGAATATATCTATATAATTCCCTTCTATCTTGATGCGCCTTTTCCTGTCGGAATTATCGGCTAAGCAACCAGTATTATCCATCCCGTGTTAGCAGGATGCAAATGATTTTTAACACAGATGCGCTCTTCTTTGGTGCAAAAGGAAAAAGCCGGTCAGCTTTCGCCTACCAGCCTTATAAATCCTGCTTGCCCCGTATTAAATAGGTAATTACCGTAATTTAGTGCGTTGGTCATTCTGAGCGAAACGAAGTGGAGCAAAGAATCTCCGCAATTTTGATTTTTACATTTTAATCTTTGATTTTTCAAATATTAAGCAATATAATCTGTGCATAATTCAACCGTCGTATATCTTTTTGTGCCCTGCGGGAAAATTGTGTTATTAATATTTGAGAGAACATTTATGAGCAGCGCCAAGAAAGCTGAGGAGTAGCCGTTAAAAAGCGATTTGACTTTTCCGCTAAGGCGGTTTACTTTATAGTGAGGGAAATTTGCTTTACGGATAAGTCGGTTTACTTTATCGCTGAGTCAATTGGAACAATGGCTAAGTCAGTTTACTTTACGACAAAGTAAGTTTGCTTTATGGCTAAGTGAATTTACTTTACGGTCAGGTCAATTTACTTTATGATTAAGTCAGTTTACTTTGCGGCTAAGTCAATTGACTTTGCCGCTGAGAAAGGATTCTCAAAGGCCCGTTAAAGCGGCTGTTTGCAGTATAAGTCGTTTATTTTAAGAGGGTTAGGTTGAAAAGCCGTTAAAAAGGCAACAAAATGATTTCACCACGAAGATTAAGAAGGACGCGAAGAAAGCAATAAATAAAGCCGGCGAAGGTCAGTCGAGTAATACGGTTATGGTGGTGTTGTAAATTTAGCCACAGAGGGCACAGAGAACACAGAGAAAAAACTAATTGATATTTAAAACTTCGTGAACTTCGCGTCCTTCGTGGTGAAATTGATTTACATCGTGGCATTGGAAATGGACAATTTAGAGAGACCGTAATGGACGAAAAAACGGTAGACAAAAAAGCAACGAAAATACTGAGAAGTTATCTGATACGCTGCCATAAGAGCATATCGGATGACTATCCAGAAATTAAGAATATGCATCCTGAGAATGCCGCTGATTACCTAATTCATCTCAGGGATACTGGAAGGATTGCTATAACTATGGATACGGTGGAGGGTGCTACTATCGTATGTCAAATTGAGGATTTGCACAGGTAAGCGTCCTAACCCAGCTGGTGTCTGGCTCGGCGATGATTGTATAATACCGGACTGGTGCGGCAAAGTAAGCGTTACTTGCCTTAGGTAAAGCGTGATATGCCACAGATGAGGCGTTATATTAGGCGGATGAAGCGTGACCTGTGGCGGAGTTAGTTAACTCTATGGCAAAGTAAGCGTGACCTGCGATAAAGTCGGCTTACTCCGTGGCAAAGTAAACGTGATATGTCGCAGAGTCGGCTTACTCCGTGGCAAAGTCGGTTAACTCTGTGACGAAGTCGGCTTACATCGTGGCATTGCAGGTTTACATTGAGGCATTGTAAGCTTGCAACGTGGCGTTGTAAACGGGCAAACTTGTCCTCGCGCAGGCGGGGAAAGGCAGGTAAGTCGTTAATTTTAAGGCAGTTAGGTAAAAAAGTGAGATTTTCAGGCAAAGAAACAGAGCTTTATCTGGAAACCATATAAACAGTAGTTATATGGGAATGAATAAAATAAGGAGGCAAAAATGTCATTTCAAACACCGATATCCATAGCCACTGCAATCGAAGATATTGTCAATAATAGGCTTCTATTGCCAGCAATTCAAAGGGAGTTCATATGGACTAATACGCAAATTGAATGGTTGTTTGATTCGATAATGCGTCATTATCCGATTAGTTCATTCCTTTTCTGGCGAGTTGAAGGAGATACTAAACACCAGTATAAGTATTACAGTTTTTTGCAGCATTTTCGTGAACGATATCAAACACACAACGATGAGTTCGATACCAACGGGGTAAATGATTTCATGGCGGTTTTGGACGGACAACAGAGACTGGCGTCATTATATATTGGGCTGAAAGGCAGTTATGCTCATAAGTTGCCGCGAATTTGGTGGGACAATACAGAATACAGCATTCCTACGCGGCGTCTTTACTTGAACATTATTGATAAATTGGCGGATGAAGAAGACGGAAGAATATATGATTTCCAATTCTTGACCAAGGACGAATGCAATGCTGAAAAGGCAAAATGGTTCAAAGTCGGTGACATATTGAAATTAAGAACCATATTCGAATTCAACAAATTCTTGGATAAACACAACTAC